>JAYGCG010000081.1:0-59690 GCA_046583455.1 Dehalococcoidia bacterium
GAGGGCTACTGGAGTAGAACATTCCAGTCCCTCACCAACAAGAATTTCCGGTACCTGTGGCTGTCCATGTTGCTGATGATGGGCGGCATGAACATGCAGATGGTCGCCCGCGGTCTTCTGGCTTGGGACTTGACCGGCTCATATCAGATGATCGGTTTGATATCCGTCGGATTTGCGCCACCGATGTTGGTGTTCGGCATGTTTGGCG
Organism: Dehalococcoidia bacterium; assembly: GCA_046583455.1. Classification (GTDB taxonomy): domain Bacteria; phylum Chloroflexota; class Dehalococcoidia; order Lucifugimonadales; family Lucifugimonadaceae. The sequence goes on from JAYGCG010000081.1 coordinate 209, forward strand.
GTGTGATCGCTGACCGCATCGACCGGAAACGCATAATTCAGGTCGGACAGCTTGGCATGGTCGCCAACGCACTCGTGATCGGCATGGCGATTCACACCGACACCATTACCATCTGGTACCTCATCGTCGCCTCGGTGTTCCAAGGAACACTTTTCGCATTCCTGATGCCGGCGCGGCAGTCCATCATCCCGAGCATAGTCGGCGACAATTTGATGGCGAACGCGCTGGCCCTCAACGGCATGGGTATGTCACTGATGACGCTGGGCGCGCCCGCAGTCGCAGGCATGATCTACGCGTATGCGGGTCCGGGTTTTACGTACGACACGATCCTCGTCTTCAACGCCGCCTCTCTGGTATTCAGTGCGATGCTGCCCTCGGTCGTAGCTGCCGGAAAACATCGCAACGTACTTGGTGATTTGAGCGACGCGCTGCGCTACGCGGCTAAAAATCGAACAGTGATCGGTCTCCTGCTGATAGCGCTTGGGACGACAATGTTTGCAAATGCCGCTCGTAATTTCCTGCCGGCATATGTGGATGACGTTTTCGGAAAGGCTATCTCCGCCGGTGGTCCTCAGACCGTTGGCTGGATGTTGGCCGTGTTCGGGTTGGGCGCCTTCATCGGATCGTTATTTATCGCTGGATTGAGGCGAGGCGCACACCGGGGACTCTGGTTAATTGGTTCGACGCTGTTGTCGGGAGCGGCGGTTATCCTTCTTGGGGTCGCTCCGATACTCTCGATCGCATACGTATCCCTATTCTTCATGGGACTTGCTGACGCAGGTAGACGTTCGTTAAATAACGCTCTATTGATGGAGGTAGTGGACGATGAGTACCGGGGGCGAATCTCTGGGATCTGGATGATGAACTTCGGGTTCATGCCGATAGGAATTCTGTTTTTCGCCCTGTTATCTGATGTCTGGGACATTCGCGTAGCGTCGGTGGCGGCGGGTGGCGGCCTTCTCTTGACCGGAGCGTGGTTCCTGCTGGGCGACCGGTACATTCGACGCTTGTAATCCTGTTCCGTACTGACAGGGGAAATGGACTGATCGGCCACGACACGCGCGGATTAGTTGCGGGCGATAGCTATACTCGGCACAACTTCATATCTTTCACCGGAGCCCTTCACCTCCTTTGAACTTTTTTATAGACGTTGACTACACATTGATTTCCGCTAACGGGGCGCTCCGGCCACATGCTGACACGCTGTTCAGCCGTGTGACGGAGGCCGGGCACGACATGTATATCTGGTCCGGCGTGGGCATCCGGAAGTACGAGATGACCCGGCTCAAGATCGACCCGATGGTCACCGACTATTTCGAGAAACCGACCGCCGACTACCGGGCCGCGGTGGAACGGGCCGATCTGCCGGTGTCGCCGGATCTTGTGGTGGATGACCACGAGGAGATTGTCCACGAGTTCGGGGGAGTGGTGGTCCGGCCCTACTTCTTTGCGGACGACGACGATAAAGAGCTACTCAACGTGGCGAATGCGCTGCTCGATTACGCCAATACTGGGACTTCTTCGTTCGTCCGATTCGTAAGCCCGCGTAACGGAGCAGGTTGATTGGCGATTCGCCTGCTGGACGATGCCACCGCCGCCCGCATCGCCGCGGGTGAGGTGATCGAGCGCCCGGCTTCTGTGGTCAAGGAGCTGGTCGAAAACGCCCTGGATGCGGGCGCGACTCGTATCGATATCGAGATCGACGGCGGTGGATCAGAACTGATCCGGGTGGTCGACGATGGCGCGGGTATAGCGCCGGGCGAACTCGAACTGGCGTTCAAGCGATTCGCCACGAGCAAGGTGGATGCGACGTCCGACCTTCTCGGCATCGCCACTCTGGGATTCCGTGGTGAGGCGCTGCCCAGCATCGCGTCCGTATCACGGGTCGAGGCATCCAGCAGGCCGGCCGAGCGGGATGCGGGCGAACGACTGTTACTGGAGTTCGGGGAACGCCAGGAGTTCGGTAAGACCGGTGTTCCTGCCGGGACATCGATCGCCGTTCGAGGACTGTTCTCCAATGTGCCGGCCAGACGGAAATTCCTCCGATCTCCGGGGGCAGAGCTCGGGCGTATCCAGTCGCTTGTGACTTCTTACGCGTTGGTGCGCTCTGATGTCGCGTTCCGGCTGAGCGCGGACGGACGTCAGCGGCTCGTGACCCCGGGCGGCGGCGATCTGCGTGGGGCCGTCGCCGGCGCGTACGGCGCACGTATCGCCGAGTCGATGCTGGAGATACCGGAGGCTGAACCGTTCTCAGACGGCGCGCCTGCCGCCTTCGCTGTCGGAGGTTTGACCGGAGCGCCATCTATCAGTCGCGGTAATCGTGGGTTCATCACCCTCGGGGTCAACGGTCGGTGGATACAGAGCAGGCGCATCACATATGCCATCGAGCAGGCTTATCACGGCTTTCTCGGGGAGCGTAGATTCCCCATCGCAATTGTGCTTGTACGGGTGCCGCTGAACGACGTGGATGTGAACGTGCACCCGGCCAAAACGGAGGTCAGGTTCTTACGTGAGGATCTCGTGTTCAGAGAGGTGCAGCGGGCGGTTCGGTCTGTACTTATCGCCAACACACCGGTGCCGACGTTCCGCCCGACGACTCCGTCTCACACCTTTGCCGGCGTTGGTGGCCCTAGTGGTGTATCCGTGGGTGGTTCTGGCAGCGGCGCCGGGGGACGATCAGTAGCGAGTGCGCCGAGGACGGATCTTGAACAAAACCCGCTGTGGCCTTCACGCCATGAAGCGGTTCCGCCCAGCGAGGTTGGCGCGGGGCCGGAACTCGATTCGGGCTCCGCAGGGTCATCTGCGTTCCAGCCCGCGGGCGATCCCGGGCAGACGCAGCGGGAGACCTTGCCAGTTCTGAGGATGATCGGCCAGGCGCAGGAGATGTATCTGATTGCCGAGGGTCCAGACGGTGTGTACCTGATCGATCAGCACGCAGCGCACGAGCGAGTGCGATTTGAAGAGATCACGAAAGCGCTCAATACGGGTGCGCCCGACGCACAGCAGATGCTGGAGCCGGAGCCGGTGGCGCTCGATCCACGGCAGGAAGAGCTGCTTGCCGATCAAGGAGACTTGATCGCAGGGATGGGGTTTGTTGTTGAGCCGTTCGGACCGGGAACGGTGTTGATTCGGGCGATTCCACGAATGCTGGCGGACCGCACGTCGGCGGCGGGCGACGCTTTCCGGGGTCTGCTGGACGAGGTGGCTTCCGGAGGCCGGCATGACGCATGGCGCGAGCGGATGATCGCCACGTTGGCGTGTCATTCTTCTGTACGTGCCGGGATGCGACTCACGGACGACGAGGGCAGGGCGCTGTTGAGAAGCCTTGAGAAGGCAGAACAGCCACACACATGTCCGCACGGCAGACCGACCATGATCCACATGAGCCAGCCAGATCTTGAGCGCGGATTCGGGCGACGGTAGGGTCAGCTACTGCGTCGGCGTCGATCTACAGTTGTTGGAGCGACGGGATGGCTGCCAGCTCGTATGGTCTGATTGATATGTCGCTGGTCACCTTGGCCTCCGGGGTGAGAGAGGCCAAGGTCCCACGTTTTATACGTCAAGCAGGGATATTCCACACGTCATTCCCACGCAAGTGGTAATCCAGAATCACTATCAGCGCAGTCATGTTGTGTCAGGAAAAGACAGTATTTAGATACCCGTCTGTACGGGTATGACGGGTTGTTAAATCGGGTGCTTACGCTCGTAGTTAACCACCCCCTAACCCCCCTCCTACATTAGGAGAGGGCAACTAGAAGCCTCCTCCTTGCGAGGCCAATAGTTCAAAGGAGGTTGGAGGTGGGTTGCGTAGAACCTCGACGGTACTTATCGATCTCATCGCAGTCATCCTGAATCGAGGCGAAGAGCCTGTCCTGAGTTTGACTCAGGAATCTCCCGGCCTACAAGACATCTCTCCTATGTTGGCGCGACTGGATGGTCCTATACATATTTATGTGAGGTCCAGAGACGCCAACAGCACGGTCACACATCGCCAGGATAGAGACCGCCACTGGATTCCGGTTTGCACGAGAATGACGGATTGTTGTGATCGGAGTTGTCGTTCGTTGACCATGTTCGAGGCGCAGTCTAAACTTTACGGGAACCGACCGACTGGTCGGTCGGTAGTAACCGCCACGATTCCCTTATGCGAGCGCTGATGGCCGTCCAGAGCGAAACAACCCGTAAACGCATTCTTGAGGCAGCCGAGGACGCGTTTGGCGAACGGGGTTATCACGAGACGCTGGTGGAGGACATCGCTGGCCGGACCTCACTGTCAAAGGGCGGCTTCTACTTCCACTTCCCTAGCAAAGAAGACCTGTTCTTCGCCGTAATCGATCGGCTTGCCAATCGTTTGACCCGCAGAGCAGAAGAAGCTGCGGCGAAATGCGTTTCCCCGCTCGCCGGCGCTGAAGCGGCGCTTACCGAGGTGTTGACCCGGTTAGGCCGTCGTCGTCGGATCGCCAAGGTACTTCTTGTGCAGGGCTACTCGATGGGCACGGCGTTCGAGAAAAAGCGGGTGGAGGTGTACGGACAGTTTGCCGCGGTGATACAGGACGGGCTCGACCGGGCGGTAGCTGCCGGGGAGATCGCTCCCATCAATACTGAAGTCGTGGCTCGCGCCTGGCTGGGGGCGGTCAACGAGATCGTTGTGAACTGGATTTATCGGGGAACGCCGACCCCGACCGAGGCGCTTCCGGTGCTGAGGACAATCCTGGTGGGCGGGCTCGAGCGTCCCGACTCCGGTGGAGCCAGGAGAGCGGAGGACCACGATGGGTAGCGCAACCCCGCAGGCGTCAACATCGGCATGGGGCCGCATCCTGCTGTTCTCCGAGACGATCAAGTTCGAGCACTCGGTGTTTGCGCTGCCGTTCGCCGCCGCAACCGCGTTTCTTGTTGCCGACGGGCTACCGGACTGGAGCCCGCTCGTATGGCTGGCCGTGGCGATGGTGGGAGCGCGGACCTTCGGCATGGGCGCTAACAGGGTGATCGACGCCCAGATAGACGCACGTAACCCGCGGACAGCGAGCCGCGCCATTCCGGCGGGATTGATTACCTCGCGGCAGGTGTGGGTCTACATGGGTGTTGCGCTGGCGGCGTTCCTGCTGGCCGTATCACAGCTTGACAGGCTTGCCTGGTATCTGAGTCCGATCGTGATCGTCGTTCTCGTGTTCTACCCGTACACGAAGCGCTTCACATGGCTTGCCCACCTGGCCCTCGGCGCCGTCTACTTAATCATCCCGCCTGCTACATGGGTTGCGCTGAACGGTGAGCTCAACTGGGGCGTTACCTGGCTCGGCATCGGTGCCATGTTCTGGGTCGCTGGCTTTGACATCATCTACGCCACGGCCGACATTGAGATCGACCGTGCACAGGGCCTCAACTCCATCCCGTCCCGTTTCGGCATCCGGGCCGCGCTCTGGATATCATGTTCGTTCCACCTGATGACGGTGATCGCCCTGGTAATCGCCGGAACGCTCCTGGACGTGCATGCGCTCTATTACGTCGGCGCCGGGGTTGCGGCGTCGCTTCTGACATATGAACAGCGGCTGATATCGCCGACAGACCTGTCCCGACTGGGTGCTGCGTTCTTCACTATGAACGGCGTTATCGCAGTTGTCTTCGCCGGGTTTGTCATAGCTGGAACGTTGGTGAACTGATGGCGGACTATGTTGTCGGGATCTCGGGCGGGAGCGGCGCTCCATACACCCGTCGGGTGATCGAGGGTCTGGTTGAAGCCGGACACGATGCGAAGATCGTTATCACGGACGCAGGCCGGCGCGTGTTTGAGATCGAACTGGGCATCGCTCTGACGGGCGACCCGGCCGCCGACACACAAATTCTTAAGGACAATCTGGACCTTGAGTCAGGGTCCGGCTCTATCGAGTTGTTTGATCAACGGAACGTCGCTGCAACCATCGCCAGTGGATCGTACGAGTGTGCGGGCATGGTGGTGGTGCCGTGCTCGATGGGCACGCTGGCTCGTATAGCGACCGGTATCTCATCGAACCTGCTTGAACGGGCGGCGGACGCCGCGCTGAAAGAACGACGGCGTCTGATCCTCGTCCCGCGCGAGACGCCTTTGAGCCTCATCCACCTGCGCAATATGACCGCCGTGACGGAGGCCGGGGCGGTCGTGATGCCCGCCATGCCCGGCTTCTACCACTTGCCGAAAAGTGTGGACAATCTCGTGGACATGATCGCCGGGCGCGTGCTGGACGGTCTGGGGGTCGACTCAAATCTCCTACGACGCTGGCAGGGCCCCGGGGACTGACATGGCCTTTACCGACCTCCAGTCTTTCCTGAGTTACCTGGAACAGCACGGCGAACTTCAACGGATCAACGTACCCGTGAGCCCGGAGCTTGAGATCACAGAGATCGCCACGCGGTCTGTGCTCGAAGGCGGCCCGGCCCTGTTGTTTGAAAACGTTGAAGGATCGGCATACCCCGTTGCGATCAACGTCCTTGCGTCGCGTCGCCGTATTCAGATGGCGATCGGTGGTGAACCGGAGGAGCTGGGTGAGCGGCTGCTCCATTTCATCCAGGACATGAACCCGCCGTCCTTCAAGGCGATCTGGCGCAACCGGAAGATGGCGAAGCGATTCATGAACTTCCGCCCGGGCAAAGCCCGAAGGGCGCTGGGTCAACAGGTCGTGGAGTCGAACCCCGATCTCGGTAAGTTGCCGATTCTCAAGTGCTGGCCCGAGGATGGCGGCCGGTTTGTGACCCTGCCGCTCGTGCACACCGTCGACCAGGAGACCTGCATCCGCAACATCGGCATGTACCGGATGCAAGTGTATGACGGCCAGACCACCGGCATGCATATCCAGATCCAGCGCGGCGGCGGCGTCCATCACTGGCAGGCAGAGAGAGCAGGCCGTCCCATGGAGATGGCGGTCGCACTCGGCGGCGACCCGGCGTTATGGCTTGCCACGGTCGCAGCGCTCCCCGAGGGCTTCGACGAGGCGGCGTTTGCCGGGTTCCTGCGCAATGCAAGGACGCCGATGACGAAGGCAGTGACCTTAAATATGCAGGTGCCTGCGCAGGCTGAATTCATTCTTGAGGGCATCGTCCCGCCAAACGTGCGTCGTACGGAAGGGCCGTTTGGCGATCACTTCGGCCACTACTCGGAGGCCGCAGAGTTCCCGATCTTCCAGGTGAAGACGATTACGCGGCGACGTAATCCCGTTTATCCGGCCACGGTCGTTGGCAAGCCGCCGCAAGAGGACAAGTTCATCGGCGACGCCACGCAGGAAGTCCTCAAACCGCTGGCACGGCTGATCCACCCGGAGCTGAAGGACCTGTGGGCGTACTTCGAGGCTGGATTCCACAATCTGTTGGTCGTATCCGTGGAGAGTCGATACGAGCGAGAGCCGATTAAGACGGCGCTCGGGTTGCTCGGGACGGGACAGCTCGCACTGACCAAGGTGATCGTTCTTGTGGACCCTGACGTCAACGTGCGCAGCTTTGCGCGTGTGGTACAGGCCATGCGACGCAATTTCGAGGTGGAGCGGGATGTGCAGATAATTGCTCGTGCACCGGTAGACACGCTGGACTTTACGGGCGGTGCGGCGGGGCAGGGCGCCCCACATGCTGGCGGCAAGCTGATCATCGACGCCACCGGGCGCGCCGCAACCCCGGACACGGCGATCCCGCTGCCGGGTGACCTGTCGGCGATAGCCACCGGCGTGAAGCGCTCCCGGTTCTTAGAGCAGACGCTGCTTGTGGTTCAGGTAGAGAACGAACCACGGCGCGCCCTTGAGGCGCTTGTCGCGTCGCCATTGCTGTCCAAGGTCAAGATGATTGCCGTGGTCTCGCCCGACATCGATCTTGACGACGACACTTCGCTCCTGTGGGGCATCTTCACTCGGTTCGACCCGGCACAGGACATCGTCTTCACCGGCGCAGAGCTTCGAGGCCCCGTCCCTGCATATTCAGGTGTGATGGGGATCGACGCCTCCCTCAAGTCCTCTTACCCGCGACCCCTTGTGATGGACACCGATGTGATCCAGAAGGTGGAGCGCCGGTGGGGTGAGTACTTCAGTTGAAACACAACATTCAGACGAACGAGAGCAGGTCCAGTTGACGCTACAGACCCTGGAAGCGAACGGCATCCAGTTCATAGACCCGGCGCTTGCGCCGATCTGGGAGAAGGTTGAGGCGGGGGAGCGGCTGAGTTTTGATGAAGGGGTCACCATGCTCCAGAGCGACGATTTTCCGGCGCTCGGGAAGATGGGTGACTACAAGAAACGGCTCGTGTCAGGGGACAAGGTTTACTTCGTTCTCAATCGACACATCAATCCGACAAATATCTGTGTCCTCAGCTGCTCTTTTTGCGATTTCGCAAAGAAGCCGGGAGATCCGGATGCGTACGAGTTGAGCACGCAGGAAATCCTGGAATCGATCGATCCTGAAATGAGGGAGGTCCACATCGTTGGCGGGCACCACCCGGACTGGCCGTTCGAACATTACGAACAGCTCGTGAAAGACATCCACGCCGCGTTCCCGAACGTGAACATCAAGGGCTTCACGGCGTCCGAGATCGACTACTTCCACAGGCGCTGGAAGATCGAGCCGGAGGAATCGCTGGCCCGTCTTAAAGAGGCCGGTTTGAGGTCGATGCCGGGCGGTGGCGCTGAAGTTTTCTCGGAACGGGTACATCGTGAGTTACTGCCCGGAAAGGCGAACGCGGATCGATGGGCGCAGATCCATCGCACGGCGCACGCGATGGGCATCAAATCGAACGCCACCATCCTGTACGGACACATCGAGACGATGGAAGAGCGGATCGATCACCTGATCCGGCTGCGTGAGATTCAGGACGACACAGGCGGATTCCTGGCGTTTATCCCGCTCGAATATCAGGTCGGCAGCACCATGCTCGTGCCGCGGCATACGCCGCCAATGGACGATCTCAAAATGATCGCCGTCGCTCGGCTGATGCTGGACAACTTCTCGCACATCAAGTCGTACTGGGTGATGCTCGGCGAGGCGACGGCAGCGCTCGGGTTGCACTTCGGTGCAAACGACATGGACGGCACGATCGGCAAAGAGCGCATCGCACATGCGGCGCAGGCCGATTCACCAGCCGGCCTGGCACGTGAGCGGATGGCACGATTGATCAAGATGACCGGTCGAGTGCCCGTGGAACGCGACGCCCTCTACAACGAGATAAAGGTGTACGCCTGATGGCCCAGAAACTCCGTGTCGAAAAACTCAAGGTCGGCCTCATGCCGTACCTGAACTCGGCCGTTTTCTACAAACGCATGCCGGACGACACCGCCGATCTTGTGGAGTACGTGCCCCGAGAGATGGCGCTCGCTGTAGAGCGTGGCGATATCGACGCCGGCCCGCTGCCGGTCGCCGAGTGGTTCCGTATGGACGGGGCGCTGACGCCGATAGGGGACTTTTGCGTGGCGACCAAACAGATGTCTGTCAGCATCCTCCTGTTCAGTACCCGAATGCCTAATGAGATGGAGGGGGCGAGGATCGCCGTAACCGAGCAAACGGCGACCACCGTTCAACTCATGCGCGTCCTGTTCAAGGAGCACTGGGGCGTCGAGCCGGACGCCCTTGTGACACGTGACGAGCCGCATGACGCCATTCTGTTGATCGGCGACGAAGCGTTGCGCAATCGCAGCGGCATAGATGACTACCCGTTCGTGCATGACCTCGGCGAGGAGTGGAACGAGATGACGGGCCTTCCCTTCGTTTACGCCCACTGGCTGGCCCGCTCAGACACCGAACCAACGGCACTTGCTGCGCTTGAACGCGCCATCGGCGAGAGCCTTGATAGCGCACTGGCGGATGTTGAGGCGATCACTTCGGAGGGCTGGCCGTCGGCGAACATGCGGCCTGAAGAGGCGGTGTCATACCTGGAACAGTTCACGTACCGCATGGGCGAAAAGGAACGTGAGGCCCTGGAACTCTTCCGAAACTATTACGAACGTATGCCGGAGTGGCGACCCGCCCCTGCGACTACGGACTCAAACGAAAATTGAGGAACACTGTGCTATCGACAATCCGCCTGAAGGTGAACGCCGGTGAGCGAATTGACCAGGAAGAAGCCCTCTTCCTCCTGAACGACGCCGATCTGCTTGACCTCGCGCCGCTGGCGCAGCAGTGGCGCTACCGCCACAACCCGGAACGCCGCGTGACCTTTGTCGTGGACACCAACCTGAACTACACGAACGTCTGCGACGCCTACTGCACATTTTGCGCGTTCTACCGGGCTGATCCGGATCACAAGGATGCCTACACCTACACCGTGGCGCAGATGATGGATCAGATCGGCGCCGCTGCTTCCAAAGGCGTCACGACGGTGCTGATGCAGGGCGGTTTGAACAGCGCGCTGCCGTTTGAGTATTACGTCGAGATGGTGAGCGAGACCGTCCGGTTGTACCCGGAGATCACTCCGCACTTCTTCTCGGCGCCCGAGATCATGAAGATGGTGCAGGTATCCGGGAAATCCATCCAGGAGGTTTTACAGGCGCTCAAGAACGCGGGGTACAGATCCCTGCCCGGTGGCGGTTCCGAAATCCTCTCCAATCGGGTAAAGGCGGAGATCAGCCGATTTAAGCCGAAGGGCACAGTGGACGACTGGACACGCGTCCATGAGGAGGCGCACGCCATCGGCCTGCGGACGACCGCCACGATGATGTACGGCCACATAGAGACGCCGGAAGAGATCGTGGAGAGCCTCGGGCATATCCGGGATGTGCAGGACAAGGCGGATGCCAGCAGCCAGCCCGGGTTCACGGCGTTCATACCGTGGAGTTACAAGCGGGACAACACCGGGCTGGCGCAGAAGGTGAAGCAGGAGTCCGGCCCGAACGAGTATCTGAGGACGATAGCCCTGTCCCGGGTCTTCCTGGACAACGTTAAGCACATACAGGCGTCCTGGTTCTCAGAGGGTCGCAAGACCGGCCAGATTGCGCTGCATTTCGGTGCGGACGACTTCGGCGGCACGCTGTTTGACGAGAACGTGATGCAGGCGGCCGGGTTCTACAACCGGACAACCGTGAACGAGGTCAAAAACGTGATCTCAGACGCCGGGTTTGCGCCCGCTCAACGCACCACCGAGTACGACGTACTTGAGGTATTTGACGACCACGAGTCGGACGAGTCGAGCAAGGCGCCGTTGACCATGGTTTCCGGCTAACACCCGAGGGTGCTTTATCTAACAAAGACTCAATGCGTGCCTGTGTGGATCGCACTTTCGGCACTGCTTACATATAAAACAACGAGGACTCCATTCATATGACAGCCCGAAGGCCCATCTCGATCGGCCACAGCCCGGATGCCGACGACGCGTTCATGTTTTACGCGCTGGCCCATGGGCACATCACGATTCCTGGACGTGAAATCCAGCACGTGATGGAAGATATCGAATCGCTGAACAACCGCGCGATGACGGGCGATCTGGATGTAACAGCCATCTCCGCCGCTCAGTACCCGCAGATCGCCGACAAGTACCGAATCATGGCCTGCGGAAGCTCAATTGGCCGCAACTACGGCCCGGTAATCGTGTCTCGTTCCGAGATGTCGCCTGCCGACCTTGAAGGCAAGAAAATCGGAGTGCCGGGCGAGTTCACGACCTCATATCTACTACTCCAGATATTTGTGGACGTTCCGTTCACGCCGGTCTTCCTGGAATTCGATGCGGTCGGAGCCGCGGTGGATGACGGTTCGGTCGATGTTGGGATCTTGCTGCACGAAGGACAGATCCTTTACGAGCAGCAGGGCTATCACAAGGTGATGGATCTCGGCGAAGAATGGTTCACTGCGACGAACCTGCCTATCCCGCTCGGTCTGGACTGTGTGCATCGCCGGATGAGTGGCGAGGAACAGCTTGCGGTAGCGAAGGCTTTGCACGATGCGATCGTGTACGCCCGTGACAACGAGGACGACGCCCTGGACTACGCGCTTCAGTACGGGCGTGGCATCGAAAAGGAAGACGCCCGAAAGTTTGTGCGGATGTACGTCAATCAGGACACCGTGGACATGGGCGACGAAGGACGGCGGGCGCTTGAACAGTTATTCGGGATGGCGGCGGAGCGTGGGATCATCGCCGAGGTGCCGGAGATCGATCTCGTACCTGTGAGTTAATTCCGGAATCCCGCCGGAGCGCTCAGGCGGCGTTCCGTTGGGCGCCAACCAGATAGCGCAACGCATCTGTCCTTTGTCGTCTGCGAGGATGACGTGTGGCGAGCCATCGCCCAATCGCCCGATTACGGCGCGGGTCGTCGACCAGCTCGAACCTTTTGGCCCGCACCACCTCAGGTACGTCCTCCGGGTCGAAATCCAGTGACGCGAGCCATTCTTTACGGTCACTGGCAGCCCTGGCTGTCTTAGCCTGCAGGGTAATCGTGTCGATGAAGCTCAGGATCAGGGCGATTGTCCCGAAATCGGTTTCGAGGTACGCGACGGTCTGCTCAGCGCCTTCTCCCGTAGGCCTGGGGTATTCCTCGTTCTTCTCGTCGATCCAGCTGATCTCGCCGATATCGCATTCGTAGCCCAGCTTGATCAGGAGGGGTTGAGCGGCGGCCGTGACCTTTTCAACTACGCGAATTAAGGTTTTCTGAAGTTCGTCCTCGTACTCGGCAACCCAGCGGCCGCGCATACTGGCCGTGAGTGCACTCGCGGTCGTGTCATCCAGGTACAGGCCGAACGTTCCGGTGAGGCTTCCGCCTACCGGTGCGATGAAGGTGTAACCCTCACCGGTCTTCTCCATATCGATCGATTCGGTATCGGCCGTCGTTATATCGCTGCCGAATTCCTGTTCCCAGACGTATTTGATCGGGGCGATAAACGCGCTGATCACTTCCCGATGCATTCGTTCCTCCGGAGTCCGCCGGTTCTATCGACTATCTGGCGGGCGCGATCCCGACGCCGAACTGACGCAGGGAGATCGATTCGTGCCACCAACGTTAGTTCCCGTAATTAATGTGCGAATCGGGGATTCTCGCAGTCCGGGAAGTGAAAACTCACGTATTGGTGTTAGTAGTTGTCCCTCTGCGCCCGTAAATACGGACCAGATGGCCGGGGGGATCGCGAGAATGGAAACCCGGTACCCGTCCGTGGAGCACACGGCGCAGGGATTCTTCACGTCCAAATTGTCATAAGCAAGGCACACGCTTGAAAACTCATCTTCTCCTGGTTGCAGCGGCCGGACTCGTTTTGCTCCTGGTCGCCTGTGGTGGCGGAGGGGAATCCGATCCTCCGGCGACCGCGACGTCTGAATCCGCCCAACAGGACGCCACACGGGTCCCTCCATCAACTGACCCGGGAATCGTTCTTCCCGCCATAAGGTCGGCGATGAACGCAGCCGGTAGCTGGCAGGTGGAGGCGCAACTGGTGGTTCAGGATGTGACCGATGATGGCGAGCAGTCGCTCGTCACAGACATCACCGCCGCCAGATCTGGACCGGGGGCAAACATCGTCATCACAAACAGCTTGGCCTCCACCGGTTCCATATCCGGCTCGACCAGCGCCGAGAACCGGGTCGTCGATGGCAAACGATATCGCCGGGATCCGAATAGCGGGGAGTGGACCGTCAGCGATGCGAGCGATGACGCGCCGGGGCTAACCATCGATGCGGACGTGATCCGCCAGATCGAGGTATCGACTGCGGCGATCACGATCACGGAACTGGACGGTGAACAGGTATTTCACGTGACCGGGACGATTCCCGGTGTGGATGCAGCGGAGATGGTAGAAGTGTTCGCCGGGGTCGACGATAACCTCGTCCGGAAAATTCTGCTGACCGGGCGTGCGCCGGGGTCCAACTTTGGAGGGCTTCTGGCGATCTCCGAGCGGTTGTTGCCGCAGACCGTCGAGGCCTATTACCTGGAGTACGGTCGGCCCATCGTGATCCACATCCCGGCCGATATCGAAAATGACGGAGTCGCCGAGACGCGAACCTACCTGAGTACGATCAATCCGTTCTCGATGGAGATCCCGGGCGATCTGAATCCGGCGATCAGAACAGAACTGATAGGGGACAGATTCAATGGAACAGGCGGGGAAGTCCTGTTCATCATCGAGGAATACCTGGATGTTGAGACGGCGTACGTCGGAGAGTTAGCGGGGAAAGCCCCGGACGTTGAGACGTACGCGAGGCGATTCGAGATCGAGCTTGCGAATTCCGATAACTACGACGTGGTGTCAAATGAGTTGTTCACCACGGATTCCGGGCTGGAGGCGAGGATTCTCCGATTCTCTGAATCAGATGGCACCGTCCAGTGGTCGCATCTGTCGTATTTTTATGGCGATGATCTGGGATTTGGCGCAACTTACGGAGCGTTTTCGGCGCGTTATGAGGAGATCGAGGAGTCGATCGTTAAGGCGTTCCGGAGCTTCGTCATACTCGAATAACGGCCCCGAAAGTTTCAGCTTTGCGGCCTGTGATCCTCGGCATTGTCGGACGGGGTGAAGCCGAGCGCCTTCCAGCCTGATGCCGTGTCGTAAATCTTCCAGGTATTCGCAGATGCGCCGTAAACGATCTCGAATTTGATTCCGGGCGCCTCAACACAGGCGGAGAAAAAACCGGCCAGATCCGAATGGCTGAACCACGCAACATAACCACGCGGATCGTCACCGATGGCGTCGCTGTCGGAGATAGTGCCCAGCCGCACGCAGACGACCTCCATGCCTTCGCAGTCGGCGTAGTACCGCCCGAGCGATTCCCCGAGCACTTTTGTGGCCGCATAGCGACCGTCCGGGCGCACCGGCATGTCTGCGGTGACCAGCGGCACGGTTTCCGGATCCAGGCCGTCGTATCGCCCGACGGCGATCGATGCCCACGGTTCGTCGGTCTCGTAATTTCCGACGACGTGCATCGAACTGGCGAACACAAAGCGACGCACGCCGGCGGCATGTGCGGCGTCGTACACGTTAGCCGTGGCGACGACGTTGATCGGTAGTAAAAGGTCCCAACCAATGTCCGGCGTGTGACGGCGCTCTGCTGCCAGATGGATCACCGCGTCGACGCCCTCAAACAGGGGAGATATGGTGTTTATGTCCGTAAGATCGGCGACGACCGTGCCATCTCGTTCCAACGGCCGGATGTCTATGCCGGTAACTTCATGCTGTTTGCTCAGCGCATCGGCGATAACGCTGCCTACCGTCCCGCCTATTCCGGTGATCAGGATCTTCAACTTCGCGTACTCCAAACCGTTGTCTTCAACAGGTCAGGTGTTGACCTGTGCTGGGAACGGCACGAGTCTAGGCTCATTGGGGCGTTATTTTTCAAGACGGTCGGCCAATGGCGGCTTGAACACACGTATCTCAACCCCCGCAAACCCTAGTTAAGGACACACATGCCCGACGCCACGATAACGCTCGACCCTGAACGTAACGCCGGGAAGATCGACAGGCGCATCTTCAGCGGGTTTCTAGAGCACCTTGGCCGCGCTGTGTACGAGGGCGTTTATGATCCCGGAAATCCGTTGTCAGACGAGCGTGGGTTCAGGCGTGACGTGTTGGAAGTTATGCGGCCGATGCGCATGCCGTACGTCCGATACCCGGGCGGCAACTTTGTAAGCAATTACGATTGGAAAGATGGCATAGGCCCGTCGGACAAGCGCCCAGTGCGTGCTGATTTCGCATGGCAGACTTCCGAGCCGAATACCTTTGGCACAGACGAGTTCATGGACTGGTGTGAGGCCGCCGGCACCGCCCCGATGATGGCGGTCAATCTCGGAACCGGGACTGCGAAATCGGCGGCGGATCTCGTCGAGTACTGCAACCATCCTTCTGGCACCTACTGGTCAAACCTGCGACGCTCAAACGGCCATGCCGATCCTCACGACGTGAAGATCTGGTGTCTCGGGAACGAGATGGACGGGCCGTGGCAGGCCGGACACGTACCCGCCACGGAGTACGCGCAGCGTGCTGAGCAGGCCGGGAAGCTGATGAAGGGCGTCGATCCAACGATCGAGACCATCATCGCCGGTTCGTCCGGAAACCACATGCCTGAGTACATGGAGTGGGACCGTACCGCGCTTGAGTACACCTGGGATCACGTTGATTACATATCGGTACACCGGTACTCCCGGAATGACCGGAACGACACGCCATGGTTCCTCGCCGAGGGCGTTGAGATAGATCGAATCATCCAGGACTACCGATCGTTGCTCGGTTACGTGCGGGCGGTAAAAAAATCATCCAAACAGGTCTACCTGTCGTTTGACGAATGGAACGTCTGGTACAGGGTGCGCGGCACCGAACATCGAAAGGGGAACTGGGCCCAGGCTCCGCACCTGATCGAAGAGGTCTACAACCTTGAGGACGCCCTGGTCGTGGCGCAGTACTTGAACTCGTTCATACGGAACGCAGACGTCGTGAAGATGGCCTGCCTGGCGCAGATAGTGAACGTGATCGCGCCGGTTCTGACCAGTAAAGACGGGATCTTAATACAATCGATCTACCACCCGTTCGTCCGCTACTCAGAGCTCGCATCCGGCGACTCACTAACGCCCGTAGTGACCGGACCGATGTACCGGGCCGGAGGTCGTGGAGAGGTGCCAGCGCTTGACGTCTCCGCTTCTTATGACGAGTCCAATGGGCGGGCGACCGTATTTGCGGTCAACCGCGACTCGGAAAACTCGATCACGGCGACGCTCAGCATCACCGGTCGCTCGGTATCCGGCGCGGGAGAGGGATGGCTGCTCACGGGTGATGATCCAAAGGCGCACAACGACTGGGATGCGCCGGATAGGGTGACGTCCACAACCTGCGAGGTGTCCGTTGAAGATGGCGTTGCACGTGTGGTGATGCCGCCGATGTCTATCGTCACCGTGACGCTCGATACCCTGTAAAGGCCCTGGAGTGGTCGGGCGGGTGTCCCAGATGTGGCTTCACGCGGTTAATATCGCCCGGCGGCCGGGAGCACTCCGTGATATACCATCGCCGAGGGTTTGCGTCCACCAGCACCACCATCCGCAGCCCTACCACGAGAGGTGAGCGTTGATCACGAAGTTCGGCACCCTGTACGCCGGTCACATCGATCTGGGAGACACCGGGATCAGTGGGACGCCCGTGAACGACCGGTCGCTCACAAACCAGCGGCTCATATCGGTGTTCGACAAAGCCACCGCCATCGCAGAATTGATGGACCGTACTGGCTACGATACCTTCTGGCTCGCCGAGCATCATTTTCAGCGCGAGGGTTACGAGTGCATCCCGAACATCCTGATGCTCGCCGTCCACCTGGCGCTGAAGACGAAAAATATCAAAATCGGATGCGGGTTCAACATCACGCCGATGTGGCATCCCCTGCGGCTGGCTGAGGACTACGCCACGGCGGACGTTTTGACCGAAGGCCGGGTCGTGTTCGGCATTGGACGCGGATATCACACCCGTGAAGTTGAGACGTTCGGGATGCCTCTTATCGATCAGGACGCCAACCGCGAACTGTTCGAGGAACAGGTCGACATCATCTTCAAGGCGTTTAATGAGCCTTCGTTCTCGCACAGGGGACCGAACTACACCATTCCGGCGGATGTCGAGTATCGGGGCTACGATCTGGAAGAGATCACGTTAGTTCCAAGGCCACTCACGCTGCCGGTTGAGTGTTACCAGCCGATCGTGAGCGGATCCGAGAGAGCACTGGATTTTATGGTGAAGCACGGGATCAAAGGCCTGATCGGCGGCGGCGCGGCTTCAGGCGGCGCTTCGAGCCCGGCCGTAGAAGGCTGGCGAGCCGCACTGGCGCGCAGTGGCCGGGAGACGGAGCCTGGTACAGATTTGATAATCGGTGTCTCATTCCATATCGCCGATACCGAGAAGGAAGCGATCGAACAGGCCCGGCCCTACTTCCAGGAAAACATGAAAATGTTCGGACCGCTACACATGGTGCGGGGACTGGACGACGCCCAGATCGATGCCCTCGGAGACCCCGTCCGTGCGCCCGGAGCGGGGCTACCGACGTTGGAAGACGCGGTGGAAGCGGGCGGCTGGCTATGCGGTCCGGCAGAGTTGGTGACGGAGAAGTTGATGGCGCTCCAGGAGCGATGCCCCGGTCTTGAGGAGGTGAACGCGGGAAGCGTCATCGGCACTCCGCAATCGGTAATAACCGAGCAACTCCAACGTTTCGCAGAGGACGTGATGCCGCACTTTAAGACCGGGTCCACCGCCAAAACCGAAGCGGACGCTACCGCTTGAGACAACGAACCATCAGGCACGACCGTCGACAGAACATCTCCCATTCCAGCGTTCATTCACCCGCTTTTCCGGGATTGATGCCGGCCCCCGCGGGCCACACAAAGGTCTCCTTTGCCGTCCACAGCAGATAGGTCGGGAATAGTAGGCCAGGCTTCAGAGCAGCCGGTTGATGGAGCATCTGTCGCCGACGTAACGACCACCGAAGACGCGCCGCGGCGTGAAAGTTCCCGCCTTATGTACGGGATCTCCACCGGGCATGGCATAAAGCACTTCGGTCAGGGAGCAATCCTGATCCTGGTGCCTGAAATAAAGGCATCGCTAGCGCTCTCCGACGTGGCGATCGGCGGCATGTTTGCCGCACGCGACGCCTCGATGGGATTGACCAACGTACCGGCCGGCATCCTGACGGACATGTTCCGTCACCGGGTCCCGATGCTGCTCGCAGTGAGCATGTCGTTTGTGGCACTTGGCTACCTGCTGATCGGCATGTCGTCCTGGTACTGGCTGACGGTCCTGGCGCTGATGATCCTGGGTACCGGGACATCTCTCTGGCACGCGCCTGCATTCTCCGAGCTGGCCATCCGATATCCGGAGCGACGCGGTTTCGCGATGGCGGCGCATTCGACCGGCGCACAGGTCGGTAATACGACGGCCCCGGCGACTATCGGGTTGTTACTGGGCGGGATCAGTTATCTGGGGGTTGAGTGGTCCGGGTTGGGCTGGCGTCTGGTCGCGTTCCTTCTCGTCATTCCGGCGGCATTGACCGTCGTGGTTGTCCTTGCCAAATTCAAGGGCCGCGCCAAACCTGATGGCGAAGGCGTGTCGTTGCGCTCGTACTTCGGCGCGACGCAGAAATTGCTGCGCAACCCGTCGGTGCTAGTGATGGCGCTGCTGCACGCGGTCAGGGGAGCGGCCCACAACTCCATCCAACTTTTCCTAGTCATATACATGGCCGATGAGCTGGATTACAGCAACCTCGCCATCGGGGTCCATGTCTCACTGCTCACGCTTGCGGGAATCGCATCGACTCCGGTGTTGGGCATCCTGTCTGACAAGCTGGGTCGACGGCCGGTGATTACGTTCTCGTTCGCTGCGATTAGCTTTCTCGTGCTGGCATTCCTCTGGGCGGACGGCGGCTGGATGCTGTCTGTCACTATGGTTGCGCTTGGCGTGTTTCTGTTTTCGATAATGCCGGTGATCGTGGCCGCCGCCATGGATTCGACTGATAGGGGGTCGGAAGGGACTTCGATAGCCGTTTTGTTCGCCGGAGGCGCATTGATAGGCGCGGTGGCGCCTATCGTTGCTGGAGTGCTGAACACCCAGTGGAACTTCGATGCGGTGGTCATCTTTGTGGCCGCGATTGCGATAGTTGGAACTGTGCTGGCACTCGTCGCCCCGATGGGCCGGAGCCGGTCAGTAGGCAGCGCCACAGAAAGCCCTTAAAGGGATAACATCTGGCTCGTCAAGCCTCGTATCACTGTGATCCCGGTTATATCGGGGATTTGCCAGACCCTGAATTCAACGGGGACCAACTGAGAGTCATGGACCGGGGACAAAATGCTCGAACGCTTCAAGGTTCCGACCAAAGACCGTGTTTATGTGACCGAGGAGAAGATCAGGGCGGCGACGAACGCTATTTTTCTGAAGATGGGTCTCGATGATGAGGGGGCCCGGGTTTCGACCGACGTGCTGATCATGAACGACCTGCGGGGTGTTGAAACACACGGCGTGTCGAACATGCTCAGGTCGTACGTCGCCGGGTACGGCAGCGGCGCATTGAACCCGACCCCGAATATCAAGACGCTCCGTGAGTCGGATACCACTGCGACCTGGGACGGCGACAGGGGATTGGGGGCGCATATCGGCCCGATGGCTATGCAGCTGGCGATAGACAAGGCGGAGAATCACGGGCAGGGTGCTGTCTCGGTGACGAACACCGGACACCTGGCTGGAGCGGGCTACCACGCCGCTATGGCCGCACAGCAGGACATGATCGGCATGGCGATGACGGGCAGTGGCGGTGTGCAGGCGGTGCCGACATTCGGCGCCGAGCCCAGGTTTGGCACGAACCCGATCGCGTACGCCGTTCCGGCACGCAAGATGCCGCCGTTCTTGTTCGACGTCGCGACGACGCAGGTCGCGGGCAACAAGATTCGACTGGCGCGTCGGGTCGGAGCGGGCCTGATCCCGAACTGGGTGGCGGGCCCCGACGGGACTGTTATCGACAAAGAGACGGACGGCATCCCGGACGAATACTTCATGCTTCCGTTTGGCGGCACGCGGGAGAACGGATCGCACAAAGGCTACGCATTCGCCGCCGTGGTCGATGTGATGACGGGTCAGCTTTCGGGAGCAGGACCGGGGTTCATCAAACAGAAAACGGCGCACTACTTCCAGGCATGGAAGATCGACGCGTTCATGGATACAGAAAAGTTCAAAGACGATATGGATGACTTCCTTGAGGGGCTGGCGAACACAAAACCGGCTCCCGGACAGGAACGGGTCTTCTACCCCGGGTTGTCGGAGTTCGAGGAGACGAACAAGCGGAGAGACGAGGGCATCCCGTACCACCGTGAGGTGATTGAGTGGTTCGGCACTGCGGCGGCAGAACTGGGATTGGACCTGGACCTGCCGTAGGGGCGAGGCTTGCTCGGGCCGGTGCTGCGATCACACTGTATGGGCGTATGGCAACGCGCCCACAAACGCAAGTGTCCTGAGCCTGTCGAAGGACCGGGATTGTGCGGTGACGCGCTCGGAATTTGCCGCTGTTCGATCGACAACCCCCTCACACTTGATGCATCTGGCCCCTCCCACAGGGGTGTGGGGATCATCTCCAGGCTCGTTTCCCAGCGTGTTAACGTGAAATTTGCGTGCGATGGCCAACGAGATCTTGCCGTAACAGGTAGACTTCCGGAAATAACGCATAGCTGTATGAGGAGGCCGTAATGCCGTTCTGTACTTGTACCGACGCCGGAACTTTGAAGGTCGCTGAAGACCCCGCCTGTACCCGGCCAGGCACCGCAGAACTTGTTCCGATAGACACGCAGCCAGTCGTCGGAGAAACGCCCTCTGCTGCGTTGCGCAGTTGGCTGACCCCCACTCCTCTCTTCTACATCCGGAACCATTCCGATGTACCTGAGATAGACCCTGCGACGTGGTCGCTCTCGATAGGTGGCGCGGTTGCTAACCCCGTCGAATTCTCATACTCAGACCTGCTCCGGCTGCCCAAGAAAACCCTGCCTGCGATGCTCGAATGTGCCGGCAATAACAGGTCAGATCTTGGCCCCGGCATACCCGGAAACCCGTTCGACGATGGCGCCATGTCGAACGCTATCTGGGCGGGCGCTCCCCTCAAGCCATTCTTGCAACAGGCAGGCATCAGCTCGGACGCTGTCGAAGTACTATTTGAGGGCGAGGATCGCGGTGAGCCGGTACCCGGCCGGGACCCAGTCCCGTACCAACGAAGCCTCCCACTCCAGGTGGCGCTACATCCTGACACTATGCTCGTGTACGAGATGAACGGCGAGACGTTGACGCGGAACCATGGATTCCCGGTGCGACTCATCGTGCCGCGCTGGTACGGAATGGCCTCTGTGAAATGGTTGACCAAAATCCGCATCCTCGAGAAGCCGTTCGTGGGCTTCTTTCAGACTGAGCGCTATGTGATGGAAGACGAGGCCGGAATTGATCAGCAGATATCGCGCATGGAGGTCAAATCGTTCGTAAACTGGCCGGAGCACGGTACTTCACTTCCGATTGGGCGCCCCGTCGCCATCAGCGGTATGGCGTGGTCCGGAGATGGGCCAATACGTCGCGTAGACGTGAGTCTGGACGGCGGCGAGACGTGGCAGGACGCTCATCTTGATGAGAGCGCGCTTGGATATTCCTGGCAGCAGTGGCATGTGGACTGGACCCCTCCGGGTGAAGGTCACTACACCATCATTGCCCGGGCCGCCGACGACGCCGGCAACCTGCAGCCGCTTGAAACCCGGTGGAATAAACTCGGGTATTGCGTAAACGGCTCAAAGCCTGTATGCGTAACGGCCGTGTGACGCCTGTCCCATACCGTTCCCTGGCCCGGAACTAATTACTCCGGCGTATTGCTTCTGGCACAAATCGCCACGACCGTATCGATCTTGTCGGTCGTGGCGACTTGTTTTTGTGCTAATCGGTTGTTCAAAGTGTCCGTAATTCAGTCCTCGTAAAGAAAGAACGTAGATGAAGATCACCGACTTGAAGTGCGCCATCATTGGCCAGAACCCCGTCATCAGGATCCTGACGGATGAGGGTATCGAGGGAATCGGGCAGGCAGAGCCGGCCAAGCAGGATCTGAAGTGGCATTTTCTGTACTACAAGGACATGATCATCGGGATGGACCCGACCGACGTCGAGCGGGTGATGCAGAAGATCAGGCGGCTCGGGAGTTACAAGCCCTGGGGCGCAGGCGTCAGCACCATCGAGATGGCGTTATGGGACATCGCCGGAAAAGCGGCCGGGGTGCCTGTGTACAAACTGCTCGGCGGCAAGGTGCGGGACCGGGTGATGACATATAACGGCAACGTGCGCCGCTCAATGTCCGACTCCCAGCCTGAGGACTACGCGGAGGAGATGCGGTGGATGAAGGCGCGTCCGGAAGGGTTCTCGATCATTAAACAGGGGATTTCGTTCCACGGCGCGATGGTCCGGGAAGTACCGGATTATTTTTACGGCGATCTGGATACGTCTGGATATCACCCCAACAAAGGCCTAATCACCGAACGCGGTATGAAGCACACCATCGCCTGTATTGAGGCGATGAAGGACGTGCTCGGTGATGAAATAGGTCTTGCGCTCGACTGTGGCCCCGGGTTCACCGTGACCGATGCACTGAAGCTGGCGAAGTCGGTCGAGCACCTCAACGTGATGTGGCTTGAGGACATGATAACGGGCGACTACACGCCGTACGTACTGGCGGACCTGTATCGCGAGGTGACGCCGTACACAACCACCCCGATCCACACGGGCGAACAGATCTATCTTCGTCAGAACTTCATGGGGCTGATAGAGAAGCGCGCCGTGAATGTCATCGGGCCGGATCTGGCGGATGTAGGCGGTATGGCGGAGTTGAAGTGGATCGCAGAGTACGCCGATCTGCACGGGATATCGATAGCTCCGCACGGCACCGGCGACGGTTTGATCGGGTTGGCCGCCCAGGTGCATGTCGCGGCAACCTTGCCAAAAAACTACATCGCATTTGAGTACCCCACTGGAAAGCCCGACTGGTGGTATGACATCGTCGAGGGTCTGCCGAAGCCGATCGTGAAGGACAGTTTCATCGATGTCTGGGACACGCCAGGGTTGGGAGTGTCTCTAAACGTAGAGGCGACGAAGAAGTACCTGAGGCCGGAAGACGCAGACTTCTTTGATTAACCTTGTTATTGGACTGGAAATGTTGGAGTTGCGAGAAAGCCTTGTCGAGTAAAAAGACGTAATACGTATCTCTGAACAACGGTTTGGATTTTGCAGGCGCGTGCCGGGGCGGAAACCTCATAATGGTCGTTGGCTTTCGAATGTGACCCGTAATTAATGCGGGCAAACGAGTGGGGCAGATCTACCTCCCTGAAAGTAGAGAAGAGCGTATTTGGAAAACATGCTGATCATCCTGGGCTCGGCCGCCGCGCTGGGCGGACTGACATGGTTGGGCTACGTTGCGTCCGTGATGAGAGGCCCCAAAGGTAACGCGCTTGTGGGCGGCATAAGTTCGGTAGTGGTTGGCGCCGCAGTCATCGTTCTAGGGATGTCGATAACGGATGATTCTGGACCGATTCAACAGTTCGTTTCAGACCCATTGGCATTCGCCACAGCAACTGCAGGACCGGAGATCACGCCCACTCCGGAGTTATCCCCGGAAAAGGTCTACAAACAGGAAGTAAATGGCCTCGCCGTGCAGGTCGGCAGCGATCTGGGGCGGGTGATGCTGTTGCTCAGTTCTCCAAATGTGGAGAATGTGATCTGGGTCAATGATATTCGGCAAACGTCGGCCGCGTTCGCACGTTATTCAGCCCGTGCCAATGGTCTCGTCGCACCCGAGGGACAGGAAGAACTTCAGGAAACGCTAACCAACGTTCTAGATGACCTTGCAAGGGCAGGAAGACTGGTCATCAACAGCCTGGACGCAGTCGAATTTCAGAACATTTTAGTCGCGCAACAAGACATTCTCGAGGCTCAAGTTGCCTTGGGTGAATCCTTCCCGATAATCGCGGATATCCTGGCCCAGACGGCAGAAGTTCCGGAGTAAGCGTCACCGTTTCGGGGACATCCAGGGCGGTCACGGCTGTGTGAAAGCCCAACCCTCCGTCAGGCATTTCGCGGTTGGTGTTGAGGGGCTTACGGGCCACACTGTACCTATCGGCCGCGGGCGACGGGATTGCCGTCATAGCGCGCCGAAATCTGGAGGATCACCGGGCCGGGCTATTTGCAGGCGAGTTTGATGGAAAAATTGACAGCCATCGGCGTTTAGCTATTCCTGCCGTTTTCGCGGGAGAGTTATCCGGTGGCGTTGTCGTGGCGCGTGGATTTGAGCGTTGCATCTCGATTTACTCTGCAGAGGGCTGGGAACGGATAGCGTCCGAGATCCGGGAACTGCCCGTGACGAACGCAGAAACGCGACGACTTGCACGGTTCATATTCGCCTCAGCGAATGAGCAAGAACCGGACCGCCAGGGCCGGATCGAACTACCCAGGGCGGTTCTTCTGTACGCGGGTATCACAACCGAGGTTTCAGTGATCGGAACCGGTGATGCGGTCGAGGTCTGGGACCGTGATTCCTGGGCCGCCCAGCTCGGAACCCTTCATGTGCGAGTGGCCGGGTCAAGTAACTCGGTGGATGTATTTCCGGACACATCCGATGAGGGACGATCTGCGGCCTGACGTCAGCGTTGATCGCATCTAACGACCCGGTGGCTAATTCCCGGGACTATTCCTGTTGGGCCTCAGGCGGACAGCGTCAAGTGCGTCGGCTGCAAATTTTGACCGGAAGTGCCGGGCCCCCCAAGCCCCAGAGCGAGGCGAAGTTCTTTCAACGAGAAGGGCTTTGGCAGGACTGTATCCACCCCTAGAGCCCGCAACGTCTGCATTGTGTCGCGATCCGTAAGCGCGCTCATGGCGGTCACCCTCTCCGGCCTGTTCGGGATCTCATTGCCCGATTGTATTCGTTCCAACACGTCGAACTCGTTGACGCCTGGCATCAGAAGGTCGATGAGCAGCACGTCGGCGCCATTTTCACGAAGATACGCAAGTCCGGACTCTCCGTCTGACAGTGCCGTTACTTTGCAGCCGAACAGCTCTACGAGGCCTTCTTCGATAACGTCCCTGAGGGACTTTTCGTCTTCGATAAGTACTACTTTGATTTGGGGCATGATTTCCTTTTTAATTTTCCGTGGCCAAGATGGAAGGGACTGACATTCCCGATGTAGCGTTTTCGTTTGTTTGTATGAAGGGTTCTTTCACCGGGGGTGTGTACGCGGGGAGCGTAAACGTAAAAGTGCTGCCGATACCGATGGAGCTCTCGGCACTTATCTGCCCGCCCATGAGTTCCACGAGTGAGTGTGCGATGTGGAGGCCGAGTCCGGTTCCTCCGGCGAATCCACGCGATGGCTCAGAGGCACGTTCGTACGGCGCAAGGCTGATCTGTCGACCTGGTCTATCCCCACGCCTTCGTCTTGAACCTGAATCTCAATCATCCTGTCTCCCGATGTTTTCGAGAGGAACGATTTCAGATGGATCTGCCCGCCGTCCGGTGAATACTTCACGGCGTTTTCTACCAGACTGGACAGGATTTCAGAGATCTTGGATTTGTCTCCCCAAGCCAGGAGAGGGCCCTCCAGAACATCGACCGAGAACTCATGCCGGTCACTACGACCAGAGGCCGTGTTGATTACGTCGTCGAAGACAGCGCCAAGGTCAACAACCCGTGGTTCGAGTGTGATCCTGCCGGACTCAATTTGTGACAGATTTAAGAGTGAATTGATGGCCTGGCGCATCCGCAACGCCTCATCATGGACCAGCTGAATCTTCTGCATCCGGCTGGCTGGATCTCCCAGACTGTTTAGGAGCAATTCGGAAGATGTGAGAATTGAAGCGAGCGGCGTACGCAGTTGGTGTGAAGCGTGACCGACAAAATAACTCTTCATGCGCTGCACACGGCTCTCCTCGGTCACATCATGGGCCACCAGTGTTCGGCCAACGGCGCTGCCGTCGGGCTGCATCATCGGGTATCCAACAAGCTGGATGGAGCGATCATCCGGGCTGCCGACCTGTAGGGGCGCCGTGGGGGATTCACCTGCATTAAGCATGCGCTCCAGTCCATCCACGTCTTGCTTGCTCAAGCCTGATCCAACGCCAAGCGCAGAAGCCAGACCTGACGAAGACGCTCCAATCAACCGCTCGGCGGGTGTGTTAAACAGCTCTCCGAGTCTCCGGTTTGCGTATTCAACGACTCCGGATGCGTTCAGTACAGCGATGCCGTCGTGTGCGCCGTCAAGGACTGCTTGGAGGGTCTGTCTTTCGCGCGTGACTTGCGCCCATGCCGCCCGTTCACGCCGTCGAGCAAACTCTACGACCAACAAAGTTCCGGCAACGGTCGCCAGTAGCGCGCCGGATACGATCCAGACCCGTTGCCAAAGCGGGCCAAACAGTTCCGCCTGGGCAAAAGCTACCGTCGTCACCCACGGGGATTTCTCAGGGAAATCATAAAAGACTATTCGGTCAATGTTGTCCAGGCCCGGGCCGAACCATGCGCCTTCAGGAGGCGAAGCGACCTGCGCCCAAACGGCGCTGCCAGACACGTCTCGCCCAATAGCCCCTCCGGGGTGAGGCAGCTCGTAACCGGTTCCGGCGATCACTTTTCCCGCGCTGTCAAAGATCCCTGATTTGGCGCTTGTCAGGAAACCCACGCTCATGTCCAGAGCGCCTGAAATAGTTGAGAGAGATGATTGGGCGATGACATAGGACTCGAGGCCGATCGGGTACGAGAACAGTGCGTATGGCTGGTTCTCTCCCGCTGGGACAAACACGTCAGACACGGCGAACGTATCTCCGGCGCCTTGAGATCCAAGGAATCCTGCGTAATCAGGACGAATACCGGATGTGAATTGACGAGATGATGCAAGCGTGTTTCGCGCAGAGTCGACTACGGACACGCCTGCGAACTGGGGGTTCCTGGAAAGGAATCCGAGAAGCAGTTCGTCCGGCGGGGTAAGTGTTCCCGCTGATACGGGAGACGTGTTCGCAAGTCCGGGCTTGACGTTTGTGATGAGCGTTGCCAGTGCCGAGGTCGCCGCCTCGGCGGTGTTGACGAAGTCTTCTAGCTGGGCATTGATCTGGGCGGACTTCAGTTCCAGGTTCGTGAGCGTGGCTGTCCGGCGTGCCTGGTAATCCTGCCAGATGAGGAATACGGCGACCGCAGCGATCGGTACCAGTACAGAAAGCGCCATTAGTCGCCACTGTGCTGAAGCGCGGATTCCGGACATGATTCACCCCCTGTGTACGGTCGGCGCTGGGGCGCCGCAGCTGTGACCTTCGTCTGAGATCACAACACCAGAGAGCCCCGGCCACCCAGCCAATGCGTCTCGGGTCTGAACGTTAATGAACCCCGGCTATTACTTCAGGTGGGTAAACGGAGGTGGTTGGGCGACTAGAAGGTGTAGGCATGGTAGAGACGCGTGGTCTTACATAGATGAAAATACGAAAACGGGCGGGAGGAGACCCACACGTATCTGTTTCCTAACCTGATGTGACCACCGGGTCCCACACGGAATTCCACGGGGGAACAGCCTCCCCACAACGTGGACAGCCGGGGTCTTCTTATAATGCGGCCCGAGAGTTTATGACATGACGCATGGCGCAATGATCACCCGCTTTACATCCCCTGCCCCCACTGGACATTCGTTCAACAAATGAACCGAAATCGCGCTCGCTCAAGCCGGCAGTCCCAGGGGTCCCAGAGACGCCAGGGATCGCCGCCGGGATCTCGTCGGACAACGGATCTTGTAATAGAGGGAACATGGTTGGCCGGAGTTGTACTGGCGCCTCTCGTTTTCAGTCCTCGCAACTGGTTCAGCTTCTACAGCGATCCGAAGTACGCCGTGCTGCACCTGGTGGCGATGGTGATCATTGCCGTGTGGGCATGGGAATGGGCCATACAACCGAGATCTTCTAGATGGCCGAGTCTGTCTGGCGCCCTGGGCTGGGCTGGACGGCGGCCTGAACGATGGGCGGTGGTGTCGGTTGGCGGACTCGGACTGAGCGCGGTCATATCAACGGCGCTATCACCTGTGCCGGCCGTAAGCCTGTGGGGAAGAGACTTCACGGACCTTGGATATGAGCTGTATTCATTCCTGTCGTTGCTCGTGGTGTTTATCGCCATAGCGATTCGGATGCGCGCTGAGCAACAGGTGCGGCGATTGATGTTCGCCTTCGCGGGGGTCGGAACTGTCGTCGCTATCTACGGTATCGCTCAGCGATTTGGGTGGGATGCTCTGGGTCCGGGTGAGAACGCGGATCGCGTAATTGGGTCCTTTGGGAACCCGATCCATCTCGGTTCATTTCTAGTGATGACGGCGATGATCACGGTCACTGTGGCCATAATCGAACAACGTAACGGGAAATACGGATGGCTCGTTGTCGGTGGATTGGCGCTGGGGATTCAGCTGACGGCGCTTTGGTTCACAGGAAGTAGAGGCCCATGGATCGGCTACGCGATCAGTGTCGTCGCGTTTGCGTTGATCGGATATGTGTGGCTGGAAAGGCGGCTGCTGATTCGTGGCATGGCGCTGATGGCGTCCGGCGTGCTAGTAGCCGTAATAATCGGACTCGCACCGGGATCAGCGAGTGGAGACACAAGAGACATAACGGATCTAGGCTCCATATTTGACGAGTCAAGGTCCGGTTCGGTGGGCGGCAGGGGACCCGTCTGGCGATCGGCGTTGGAACTAACCCGTTCCCGGACCGTTGTGCCCGGGGAATCTGGGGCATTAACCGTGGCTCGGTCACTCACGGGTTACGGACCGGAGATGTTTTTCTACGTCTATCCACTTGGCGTGGAGATAGAACAGACCGGAACTATAGCCCAGAACGCCCACAACTACCCACTTCAACTCCTGATGGAGTTGGGACTGCTTGGATTTGCATCGTTCATCGCAGCCGTACTGCTGACCGGATACGCGGCCGTCCGATTGCTGAGCACGGCCAGGCGCGCTGGAAAGCATGGCATGTGGCCGTCGATCGCTATAGTCGGATTGCTGGCCATGCTGGTCGGCCGCGGCACTGAGCAGATGGTTGGCGTGGCGCGTGTAGGAGATCTGCTGGCGTTCTGGGCACTTACGGCGCTATTGATAGCGGTGGTCGAGATCGCTCGAAGACAGTTGCCAGATAGCTCTGAAAACTCCCGTGAGGTGCGGCATAGGCGACCTAGAGGTCCGCGTGCCAACACCTTGCCACCTCGATCGGTTTTCATCGCCGCTGCCCTGACGATAACGCTACTTGCTGCGGGGGTTCTGTACTACAAGGACTTCCGATCGTTACAGGCGAGTGTGATAGCCCGGGACGCGTTTGAACTGCGCGAAGAGGGCAGACCGAACGAGGCGCTCGTCAAATATAAGCGTGCCGTGGAACTTAACCCAGGCGTGCAGGACTACCATCTTCAAGTGAGCGATCTGTTCCGAGAACTGGCCAGTGAGGCTGAGGCTGCGGGAAATAACGATCAAGCGATATTCTTCTGGGAGGAAGCGCTGGAAGCCGCACGACGATATGAAGATCGAAATTCTAAGGCATTCAACACGCAGACGCGGATGGGGCAGGCGGAGTCCAGACTCACCGCGCTTGGCCGTACAGATCTTGTCAACGTAGCACGTGAACGATACGTCAGCATCGCCGATGCGCGTCCATCGTATCCCTCCATCCAGGCAGACGTAGCCCAGGGGCTTTTGGCTGTCGGAAATAACGTCCTTGGACTCGAATATGCCGTCCGGGCGATCGGAATGGAGACGCAGGCGTTCCCGAACCCGAGGGCGTGGTGGTTCAGGGGTGTAGCCCTGGAGAATCTTGGTGAGCTTGAGATCGCAGCAACTTCTTACGAGACGGCTACAGATCGGGCGCCGGGTTCTCAAGTAGCAAAGGACGCACATTTACGGTTGGCCATCGTATATGACCAGCTGGGTGATCCAGTGCGGGCGGACGAGCACCAAGTGTTGGCGGACGCGATCGAATAGGGGTTTTGCGTGGGTTATCCGTGATTTGAGATCTGGTAATTGGGTTTTCGGAAGTGATATTGGAGAACCCAAAAGTGGGGGAATCA
Organism: Dehalococcoidia bacterium; assembly: GCA_046583455.1. Taxonomy (GTDB): domain Bacteria; phylum Chloroflexota; class Dehalococcoidia; order Lucifugimonadales; family Lucifugimonadaceae. The sequence continues at coordinate 30,705 of JAYGCG010000081.1, forward strand.
CACCATTAATCGGGAATCATTGTAAATGTGAGTCAGTTGAGCCTGAATCGCAGTTAGAATTGGTTGCGTATTAATCTGTGGTTAGGTTGACCTGGCGTACCTCGGTAACCTCAGGCGGGTTGGAGAACAGGTGAAATGATCGCTTCATGGGACATGTTCCTGGTCACTACGATCGGGCGCACCATAATGGGGCTGCTTACGGCGTTCATGCTTGGATTTGTCGGCTATCTTTTCTGGTCGGTGTCATTCCCACCGCTTGCAGGCCTGTCCTTCCAGACCTTTACCGTTGTCAACACGATGGCGGCGGTAGTCACTTTCGGTACATCGATCGCCTGGTTCAAACTGGAAGCCGAGTGGAAGACCAGGTTCGTCGCTGTCGCACTAATCGCGACGGGGGCATTTGTCGGCGGTTGGATCGGTTACGACTACGGTTTTGACAAGGGCGTCGCTGAGATCGTCAAGGAATACGGGCATATACCGGGCGGCCAACTTCGAGTACCCACACTCGACGGTATCCAATGTTCCCTGCTATTCGCTGCTCTAGCTGCGAATTCGATGGCGTTGGGGCACCACGTATGGCGCCTCCTCCGTTATCACGATCCGTACGATTTTTAACCGTTTCGCGGCCGGATTTTCTCTTCGGTTTGCCCGGCGAGGGTTGAGTAGCAGCCCCTCGTACGTGTGTGCCCCTGTGCGCGCCTGCGTGCACGGCTCCATGAGTCTATTGAACTCAGCCCCGAAGCCGTGGTGAACAAGTCGCCATACCGTTGATATCAGGGCCCCGGCAATGCCGCCGGAACCCTTATACGACGGAAGGCTGAACCAATCCGCACGTACGTCAGACGTCCGGTTTTAATTTTTCTCGTACTCATCGCATTTGCGATGTATTTTGCCGCGCCCGCGCCAGTACCTGCGTATGCGGGGACTCCGGCCACGGTCTCATTGACCGCAGAGTACGTACGAATCGGTGGATCGGTACCGGTCACGGTATCGGACGCCGGAGTCTCTACCACGGCGACCTACACGGCAGAGGCGACGGGCAAGATCGCATACTCCCTACCGAATGGCTCTACATGCGACACTTTCGTATTCCAGACAGCGAATGCACTTCTCACGGACAATAACGGCGATGGCGTTGTATCGGAACTTGATCTCACAATTTCCATAACGGATGCGATCCCGATCTCGATCGTGCCGACAAATGGCGTGTTCACATTGCGGTTAACCCGGGACGTGACGTCGCCGATTCCGTTCGCTGTTACGTACAGCACTGAGAAGATCGATTCGTTGACGGTAAAGGTCACATCTTCCAGCGATCCAACCGGGTTTAACTTCACGCTTCAGGAGACGACCGAGGTGTCGGGCGTGTTTACGGGGACGTTCGAGACTGGAGCGGCGACGGTCACGGCGAATGCAACCGTTCCCACCGCCACGGAACGTCCGGACATCAAAGCGGTACACGGGGATGTCATTACAGTCGCATATACGGATACGGAACCCCTTTCGATCGTGAACGACACGATCCTCGTGGATGGTCTTGCGCCAACGATCAGCCAACTATCCCCGATTCATAACGTGTTTGTGCAAACATTTTCCACGTTTTTTGAAGCTACTGTGATCGATATCGATTCCGGCGTGGACCTCTCTTCGATACAGTTCCATTACGACAACGATGGGAACAACACGTTTGCAGAACCGGGGACGATCCTTCTTCCGGATCTGTCGATGACGACCACGATTTCGACAGGTGTGATTGTTCGAGTTCGTGTGCCCACCGTCGCCGAAGATGGGCTTCGTACCTGGTACGTGACGGCGTCCGATAACGCTGGAGGAGCGGGACGCAGTGACGCCGTCGATGAGACCGTGGGAGATCAGGTCCATGTGTTCACTTCAGACCAGAACCCGCCTCGGGTGGCTTCGGCAGTGGCGGGCGATTGGTACGACACCGTTTCCGAGACAATTAAGACCGGGACTCGCACCAGTATCCATGTGACATTCAATGAAAAAATATTGGTCCCATCGATCGATGCCGCGGGATTCCGATTTGCCGGTGTACCGGCGGTATCAGCCCAGACATACGCTGCGCTCCCTAACGACGTATTCCTGACTGTGGAATCGTTCCTCACTGTTGGCCCGGTGATATTGATGATTGACCCGGGGTCTATTACCCACCTTGCCGGAATCAAAACGAGCCTGGTCCCCATAACGGTGATTGACAACGTCCCGCCAGAATTGACTATCACGTTTGATCGTCCGGCAACGAGCACTCTCGTAATTATCAATTTGACGTCGGATGAAATTCTCGCGGCACCGCCAACGATCACTGTCAATGGACTCACCCGTGCCGCGCCAACGCAAATCAGTGAACGGGAATGGGAACTTGTGTTCAATGTTGTGTCGCTGACGGGAGTGGATGCAGGGCAGGGGGTCAAGACCGTGGGTGCATTTGGCTTCGATAGCTCGAACACCCTGGGTACGGCAACGCCGGTTACCTTTCAGGTGGATACGACCATCATCGGCCCGGCTCTTACGCCAACAGGCGCCGTCCAGGTTTTAGAGTCGTCCCCGGTCATCACTGCAAGTTACTCCGCCGAGGCGGGTGAGTATGTCGGCGATACACATCTCGGTGCGAGCCTTATCCTCGCGACCCTCGACGGAGTGCAGGTCGCTCCGCTGATGAGCACCGCTGACTCTGGCGCTACATGGACCCTTAATACGATAGACGTGCAACCCGACGGCTTGATGAATGGCGTACACATATTCCAGATAACGGCCGTGGACGCGGCAGGCAACACCCACGAAATGGCGCAGACGGTGTTCGAAGTGTTCGTGGACCCGATGCTTTCCGAACCGGTCGTCGATCCAACTCCAGAAGAAAGTACGACCAACGAACCACCGCCGGAATAAATCACACAGACGGAAGAGGTTCTACCAGTTGAGGGGTCGTCAGAAGAGGCCGACGTCAGCGATACGACACCCCCTGTTGCCCCGGAAGATTCATCTTCAGACGCACAAGAGAATGTCGACGCCGTGACATCGGACCCGCCAGATGACCAGGCCGAAGTTCCAGCGCCAGATACGACTGAAGAGGTGGGCGATCCAACTGTTGGAGATGCCGTGGACCCTCCAGACGACACGGCGCCAGCGAACTCCGATGAACCTCAGGCCGCGGTTACACCTGAGACGGAATCGACTCCGGTTGAATCAACTGATGCAGATGATCCAGCCGCGCCGGAAGGATCGGATACTGCAGAACCAGTAAGAGATTCTATCTTCGATCGAAAGGCCGAACTGGTCGGAGTAGACGCGGTCGGAGCGGGAAACACATCTGGATCTAATGGCGAACACGACTCAAGTAACGAGGAGGGCGGGGGAACGGTATTTGGTTGCAACCTGCCGCTTGGAAACTCCAACGTTGTCGGAGGTGAGTACGCTTTGCTCGGCGTTGGGCTGCTCGGACTCGGGCTGAGACGACCAGCCGGGGCGCTCCGAGATATGTTGTGGCCCGACCGAGAAGCGACTGTTACCTAGGGCGTGGCCGAGTCCGGTTAACGCACCTGTAATGGCAAGAAAATCACACCGGGAACGCCACCCTGAATCGTTTCGTGGAAGGTGAACACCGTTTCGCCGTCGTTGCCCTGAATGGCGATCATTCGGCGCGATAACCCGGACGTGATTTCGATCGACGATGGAGAGCTCCAACCGTCAAGCCGATGACGCACTCCGTGGAGCGATGCGCCTCCGTCAGAGATCCATACTAGGTTGCGAGAACTGGATGTCGGGACTAGAGCCAGGTCAACAAACTCAGAAACAACGTCCGCGACAATAGTTTCCCTCCGGACACCGGCGGAAGTCGCTTCCACGACGACTATCCGTGACTCGCCGTCGCCATCGTTCAACTCGTTCCACGCCACGGTCGCCAATCTCGGACGGTCCATCAACACGGCGACCTCCGTAATACCGGTCCGGCCTCTAGCGATTACGTTAACCGGGCTCCAACGTCCAAGGCTATTGAAACTCAGATTGATCGCCCGGCCGATACCGGGAGAATCGGCGATTATGCCGATTACTGCGGTCCCGGACGTGACAGAAAGTGAAAGTTCTGATGCCGCGCCGGGAGCTGACATGACCGGCATCGGCGCCGTCCAGTTCCCGGCGATCCAGTCTGAGGCGAACACGACGATATCGTCGGTAGTCAGGACGTTTCCGTCCATATCTCGGGTCCATGCGATCACGACCCGGCCTTCGCCATCGGAAGCAAGCACAGGCGCGAAATCCGGACGGTCATCGCTCGTAAGCTGCTCAGGCTCGGTCCAGGCGCCGGTTACGGCGTCAAGACGGCTGTAGAACAGCTCGGCGCCCGTGGTGCGGTGTATGAACGCGGTGGGATCATTCCCGGCGTCCGGTATCGCGGACCAAACAAGCATCGCCTCGCCATCGGTGTTGAACGTGACGGCGGTATCTGTAACCATGCCACCCGCCTGTCCGGTGAACGGTTCTGGAGGAGACCATGCGCCAGGGTCCACGGCCTTCAGAATGGCGATACCTGTACCTACCGACCAGTCAGCGCCGTCTACAGCGGCCAGGGATGCGACAAGTAGATTCCCGTCGCTACTTCTGCCCGCGGCGATTGACGTTCGAGGGAGACCGCCATCCCAGGTGATTTCCGAACCATTCGCATTGTCTGCCGGTGTCAGAGACGTTGTCGGCGGCGTGCTCCACTCGGGTTCGCCGAGAATCGTGGACGAGCTGGAGGCGCTATCAGTTCCCGCGTCGCGATCAAAATATATGAACCCGCTGGACTCGGAGGATGAATTCCAGGCGGACCATAGTTCGAGAGAAGTTCTGCTACCACCTGTAGCGATCGTATTCACTTCCCTGACCGATCCACTTCCGTCAACTTCAGAGAATGTCGAAACTGTCCGAGCGTCCAGCATACCGCTGACCTTTAGATGGCTCATCACCGACGTTGCGAATTCGAATTCTGATATCGATACAATCTCGAAGCTGGTGCCCGCAACGACGCTGCGCTCTCCGATTATTGGTTGTGCAACCCCGGCATCGGGCGGCGGAGCAAGGCTCCATGTCGCGTCTACGATGACGCTTGCGTTCACCGTTCCATCTACGCGGGTTGAGTCTACGCGGGTTGAGTCAAACCGGTTCAGGACCGCTCGAACCGGATCTGGTAGGTACGCAAGTTCCACGGATCCGATACGAAACTCGGTCAGCATTGCGCTGATTGATTCGGCCCAGTCGCCCGGGATCGGACCCGTCGGGAGCATGGCACTGTTCAGGCTGTACAGGCCTGTTGCTGTTATGGAGTAGGACGCTGACCCTCCTGAAGCGGGCTGAATATCAAACAGCCCAGTCTCTCCGTCAAACCTCGCAGTGGAGGAAATCGCCTCGACAGAACCAAGTTGATTCCCGGCTCCAGATAGTTCATCCAACAATCTACCGGAGGTCGGCGGACCAAAGTCGGCGGAAATCACGATTCCGGGCATCTCATAGGCAAGGTAATCTCCGTTGTGGGTGACACGTAACGAACGGGGCGCCGATTTGAGGACCTGGACCGATCCTATGGGGCCGGAAATCTGGTCTATGAGAAGTTCTGTTGTGGCCCCGCCAAGACCTGTGATTAACGAGAGCGGGTAACGCTGATCTGAGGGCCACAACGGCCAATCAAAACCGAGCGTTACGATGGAGCGGGACGTGCGGGCTTCAACCCTCCACCCGAGCACACCGCACGGGAGGTGGGCGACGTCAAAGATTCCGCCCCACGTGCCGATCCCGCTCGCGCTTCCTGATAGAAGCACTCCACGCAGTTGGAGTGTCACCTGGCTGTCGTCAGTTTCGCCGACGCCGGGGCAGGATTCGGTGACATGTATTACGAGGTTCACGGACTCGATTGGGTCATCGAAATTGGTACGGAGTGGCCTCAACCCGTTCCTGTCGACGCGTATCTCCCAGAGCGCTTCCGTTGCCGGTGACGAAATCCCACGGAGTATGTAACCCTTCAAAGGTCGGCCATCCGTGGTCTGGGTGATCTGAAGTGAGTTGGTCTGAATGAGCGGGGGCGGAATCTGCTCAATCGGGAGTGTGAAACGGAAATCTGAACTTCCGGATTCGCTAGCAACTGGAACAAGAACTGTCGCAGTGTACGGATAGTGTCCGGGGGCGTTAACCACCGTCGTTGTCGTTCCGGGAGGAATGGTGAAGGATGCGATGCCGGTGGAGCCGGTGGCAAGATCAGCACCAAGCGGTGAGATTGTTATCACGGCACGACGACCCTGCCCGGCTACAGGGACCCCCAGATCAGGGTCGTGGCCGGGTACGGGTTCGCCTTCCGAGGACGCGGCGACAACAAGGAGGTCAAGCCGGCCCGTTGGCGTCATATAAAAATCCTGCGTGCCGTTGAAGGCGCGGATCGGTCCTCCGGGACCGGATTTAATGACGGTCCGATATCCCGGGCTCGCGACGGTGAAAAAACGCTCTCCATCGTCCCACGACCACCCTACGAGGTCAGCGCCGCCGTTAGTGTCTGGAATCAGAAACTCAATCTGGTACCGACCGTTCGGGCCGGTCGGCGCAGTTGCCGCAAAGTCTCTGACAAAACCCGTGCAGGTCTCGGAGCAGTACTCGGTCAGGACAGCGATAGCGACGGTCACTTCCGCATTTGTGAGCGGATCGCCCGTGGACGCGCTGTAGACGAATCCGGTCGCCTGGATGTGGTAAGACGAACTGGCACTGATATTTCCGTCCAAGCTGCATTTCACCAGCCGCGGCGTATCCCCGCAGTTGAACGAAAGATCGAGTGTCTCGATCATTCCGCCGACGCTAGTCCAGAAGTGATCAAAGCAGCCGAGCCGGCCGGAGATTTCCGGGCATATGCGAGCTCGGTACTGACCCGGCCGGGCGCGAATTGAGATCGTGTTCGGCACCTCTATCATATCGGCGCCCTCCAAGAAACTGGCGTCGTACACGTCCATCGTGCGGATATTCTGGAGGCTTTCCAGCGTGCCGATGGCGGCAGTCTTGTTGCCGTTCTCGTCCGTGACGGCGATAGAAATGTCAAGGAACCCCCCGGCGGCCAGCGTTGGAAGCTTGCGAATCAATCGGAACGCTCCTTCGGCTTCCGTGAGGCTCAAGGTATCCACCAGCAGCAGATAATCTGGATGCGATAACCGAATTTCATACTCCGTCGGCACGACTGCTCCGTTGAGGACGGTCAACGGGAGATTTTCGATTGTGAACACGCCGCGTTCGTCCGTAGATGCCGGGTACAGCTTGTCCCCATGCTGAAGGACCACACTGGTTCCGGCCACCGCAAACGTCGCATCTACATGGTGCGTTAGATCCTGGAACATCGTCCCGGTCACCCGGCCTACCACGGCAGTTGTTGCCGTTTTCAGCCGGAAGTCGTTAACGGACGGAGCGTATCCGACAGTCACCTCCGCTGTGGTGGCCAGGTGGTCGTCGGCGGAGATTACAAGAGAGTAAGTGCCCGGAGGCAAGGGGAGCACAAAATTGCCGTACCGGTCCGAAGTTACTGACGAAGAGGGCGGAGAAAATACCCGTGATCCGAAGCGCGCCGATGTTATCGAAATCCGGGCGTCGGGAAGCTGGACGGGCAGATAGCTGAACGACTCATGCACGTCGGTGAGAGCAGAGGTGGATGTGTTTCGCTGCGACGTACCGAGACGGGTCTGCCCGGCGACGCTTCCACCACGCACGAAGCCATGGATATCTCCCGCTATCGCCGGGAGGTCTGCGTCGAGGGTGTGTGATTTACCGCGCGCGAGTTGCAGTGTTCTGTACAAGGGATACAGATCGGCGCGATCGTCTCCGGAGATCATGGCGGGAGAGGGAGTCCAGATGTCATATGTTCCGGCCGGCAATCCACTAACGGCGGCTGATCCATCAGGACCGGTGACGATGTCTACCTGAACGCCTTTCGCTGAAGTGCCAGCAGCGCCCCTGACTCTCACGAGGATATCGCTGACGCCAATGCCCCCATACGTCGATGAAGTCAGGGCTATGCGGAGCGATGCGCCGTCCACGATTAGATCAAAATCCAGATTGGATTCAATACCGCCGGAGAGTTTCACAGCCAGATCGGAACTCAGATAACCCGGCGCCCTTGCCTCGATACGATAGTTGCCCGGCGGCAAATCCGTCAGCGCATACGCGCCATCGTCCTCGACTCTCGATACAGCTGCGGCACGCGACGGTTGTGCAGATGTGTCCCCGGTTACATCGAGATTTATAGCCCGGACATTGGCCCCCACAGGCAACCTTGTCCCGTTTGTTCCCGTTCCGGTCACTCGTCCATTGACGAGCGAAGGTTTAGCCCGGAGAAATACCTCCCAGCCCATATCCCCGGTGACATCTAACTGCTCCGCGTGTGATGGGTAGCCATCAGCGTCTACTGATAGTTCATATCGACCCTGAGGCAAAGCGGAGATCACGTAGGAGCCGAACTCGTCGGTGGTGCCGATCACGGTTGACGCGACGCCGTTGAAATCGGTCGCTGTGACCGACGCGTTCTGGACAGGATCCCCGGAGTCGCGGTCGGTGACACGACCAACGATGTCGAACACGCGTCTGCTGGAGCCATCGCCAATCACGACAAGCGATAGATCCAACCGAGTCCAGGTCTCGGATTCGACCTCGGCCGTTGATGATTCCACGCGATATCCGCTGATATTCAGGCTGTGAGAGCCGGGATTAAGTCCGTCGATTCGGTAGAAGCCGAACTTGTCAGAAATCCCGTATGCGCCGTCTTCACCTTCCCTGACGGTTACGCCCCTTAGCGGCTGGCCACCCTCGGCATCCAGGATAAAACCAGAGATCGTGTGGTCCCGGTCGGGGTCGTTAAACGCGGAGACGCCGGCGGGCGGCGGCGCGACTACGACAGAACCGGGAGTGGCCGTTACGGCCGTAGTGGGGTCGAGGGTCGCTGAGGGGCCGGGAGTGGATTGCTCTGGACCCGTTGTGGGTGTCGACTCGATCGGCGTTTCATCGCCACTCGAACACGCGGCAATGATTAAGGTCGTGACGAGGATGGAGGACAACGCGGACAGCCGGAGTAACTTCCGCGTTGTCAGCTGTCCTCGCAGTCGCATAAGGCCCTGTCCGGCGTGCGCCCCGGAATGAGAAAATCCGGGGAGGGTTGTGGTCGAGATATCCGGCCCATAATTTGTGGCAGGCCAGGGAGTCGGACAGACAACTCTAAGTGGACAGGCAATTGAACTCTTAGGGGCACGCGAACACGTTACGACCGATTTCGGCCGTAACGTGTTTTGATGGCGTCTTCAAAGTAGACCGTGGTGCTCCACGGACCATTGAATTTACGAGTTGTGAGCCTCGATACGCTCGCGGTCGAAATCAGTCAGGTGCGGCTGCAAAGCTTCCACGATTTCGGCCAACGTGTCGTCCGGAGATGCCGTGCTTGTGTCGACGTGGATTTTCGGACCGATGGTAGATCGAGCGACGCCTTCTTTGAAACGCTCAAGGATCGTCGGGAAGTCGGATTCCTTTACCGGGCTGTTCGTGTGCTCTGGAGAGTCTTTTAGTTCAGTCATGCGGCGCGCCAGCACGTCCGGAGTGGCCGTCATGTGCACGATGATGATCGGGTCTTCCGATATCTGCTTGAGCCGCGTCTCGATCTGCTCCGTTATTACATCGCGATCGTACTGAGATCCTGCGAGGCCGTACCCGTAGTACATTCGGGCGTAGATCGCTTCCTCAATGTGGAATCCCACGCTCAGGTCATCCGCCCCTCGATAGTGATGCACGTGATAGTAAATGTGGTACCGGTGGTACATCTCTTTTAGCTTCGGGGTCAGGCCAAGGATCTGCTGCTGTTCCTCGAGTGTGGTGTCGTCCGGGTGGCCAGATGTGTGCGGCAGTTTTGAGTGATCATGGAGGAGTGCGAAGGGCTCTCCGGTGACCGACTTTTTCCAGTCGTCGATTTTATGGGACATGGTCGTAGTTCCGACGTATTCGGAACCGGCGAGGAGGATTTTCAAAGTTGTGACCCCGGTGTGATCTGTTGTCCAGGCCGGTTGTCCGGCTCATCGATAGCGCGCACAGTAGACGGCCAAAGTACGCCACGGTCAAGGCGATCACAACAGGGTCAGTGATGACGAATCAGTTGGTGATTGCCCTCGGGAGGTCATCGAGGCGTGAGCGAGGCTCGGCGCTGGGCGGATCAGCAACCAGCTTCAAATGGGCCTCTGATGGTTGATCCATCAACCCGGGCAGGTTGAACTTGACGGTGGTCCCCTCGCCCTCAACAGAATTGACCTCGATCCGGCCTCCGTGGAGGGTGAGAATGTTACGGGCGATGTATAGACCGAGCCCGGTCCCGGATTCTGATCGCGTGGCTTCGTTATCTGCCCTGAAGAATGACGTGAACATGTTTGGCTGGTCACGCTCGGGTATGCCGATGCCGTGATCCTGAATCGTCACATATAGCCGATCCCGTCTTCGGCGGGCGGTCAGCATGATCTGGGTGTCTTCTGGAGAGTATTTTGAGGCGTTGCTGATCAGGTTTGAGATCACCTGGGCCAGCCGGTCTCGATCTGCGGAAATCCACACCGGTGACTTCGGCATTTTCAAGATTAGAGACTGACGTTTGGTTTCGATAATCGGCTGGAAAACAGCCTCCATCTCTGTCAGCAACTCGGTGGCGTCAAACTCGCTCTTGATGAGCGAAAGGTCCCCTCGCTCGATCCGGCCGAGGTCCAACAGGTCGTCGATAAGCAGGGAGAGGCGTCGCCCGTTCCGCTGTATAACGCCGATCTGGTTGAGTTCTAATTCACCGAGCTTGTCTTTTCGGTTTTTCCTGAGGATATCGGCGATCCGACCAGTGTTTGTTGATCGCGTGGCCATATGACGCGTTGAACCCTCCCATCGGGTGATCCCAATAGGTAAAAGTTCGCATTTTTGGAGTTTTACCGAAACCGGGAAAGGTCACGACCACAGAGGGGATTTTCCACACGTCGGCGTGGGGGGTTACTACGCGTGTACTCGGCGTGAAGGCTGCCGGACTTAAACGATCTCCCGGTGCTATCACCGGGTGGAGAAATAGCCGGGCCTTTTTGAATTAGATCTCTACCGTCACCTGTGGATAGAACGCAATGTATCCCTTGATGTGTGACGCGTCGCTCTTGGGTTCCGGGTAGTACCAGGCGATGTCGCTCAGCTCCTTGCCGTCTACGACAAGGTTCAAATAACTGGCGACGCCCTTCCATGGACAGACCGTTTCAAGGACACTTTCGGTGAACGAAGTGAGATCTACCGACTCAGGCGGGAAGTAGAGATTGCCCTCAACTACCTCGTATTTGTCTGAATCAGCGAGCGTGTGTCCGTTGTAACTGGCGCGAGCCATTAAGAAACTCCTCAGGATCACCCGGAGATTATTCAGCCCGGTCTTGAAACGGGTAGAAGACCGGCGCCGGGTGTTTCGCTACTTGAGATGCGCGTATCCTGAGAATCGTCGCGGCCAGATGGCCGTCTAAACGGCGATAGAACCGGCGGACCCCTGATTTGGCAGTCGGGGATAGCGCCTGCGCGTCAGATCAGCTAACGGAGATTCCTTCTGTATGTGCTTGGAACGGCTGCACTGGATGCACTTTACAAACGTGCCGTACATGTCATCGCCAACCATTACATCGCCGCCACACCGTGGGCAGCCTTTGTGCAAAATCATATCGGTGCCCCCTTTAGGCCGAGAGTAAGCGTCTTGTTATTAAAATTAGTCGCGCTTCCATTACGCGTGCGTTACGGGAGCGTTTCCTCTATGCCATCGGTTGTCTACGCTGTGGCGCACCCGGGCGGTTGGACAGGGGTTCGGAAGCCGTCACTCTCGACGTATGCATGTTCTTAACCGGAACCGTGTGATGTGTTCTACGTAACCTTTCGACGGGTTTTGGCGAAAAACGAGGTAGATTTAAACCGTCAGGTTCGATCGACCTAATCGAGTTGATGACCGGGAGCCGCCGACGTACGCTGCCGTGGCCGGATACACGGAGCGTATTTCGGGTTGAGCTAGAGAGCCAATACCCGAACGCCGGGGACTACAGATATCGGAGATTTGATTTGACCGAGATGCCATTCACGTCTGACGCCATTGAGGTTGATGATGCCCTCCAGGCGATGGAGTTGTACGCGGAGCGCGGTTGGACGGATGGTCTGCCGATAGTCCCGCCGACCGAAGGACTGGTCGCGCAGTTCGTTGAGGCCCTTAACGTTCTTCCGGACGTTGTCCTCGGCGTTGAGCCGACAAAGGGCGCGGTGATTACAGCCGAGAAGGCGGCCATTAACGCCGTCATGGCGGGGTGCAAGCCGGAGTACATGCCGGTCCTCGCCGCCGCCATCGATGCGATTACGGACCCGGAGTTCGGACTTCACGGCATTTCCGTCAGTACCATGGGATCGGCCGTTCTTTTGATAGTGAACGGCCCCATCGCATCTGAGATAGGCATGAACTCCGGAGTATCGGTCTTCGGTCCCGGCAATAGGGCCAACGCCTCGATAGGCCGCGCCATCCGTCTCATCATTATCAATGTGCTTGGCACAAGAGCCGGTGAGCTGGACAAAGCGACGATCGGCCACGCCGGTAAATACGCCTGGTGTATTGCCGAGAACGAGGAACTTTCCCCGTGGGATCCGGTGCATGTGACGCGCGGGCGATCGGCCGGTAGCAGCGCTGTCACCGTAGTACCCGGACTCGGCCCCTTTCAGGTGGGGCAGCACCACGACGACAGCCCGGAACGGATACTTGACGCGTTCATCGATGCGATGTTCGCGATGGGCCCGCTTATGAAGGACGCGCTGATCGTGCTGTGCCCGGAGCATATTGAGCATTTCCGTGCAGCCGGCTGGGAGAAGGCGCAGGTGGGCCAGTATCTGCATGAACACGCCAGCCGATCTGTCGCCGAATGGGCGTTTGCGGGAAGACCGGTCGCGGGGGTTGATCCAGATGGCCCGGAACTGGTCAGCGCACTTGTGTCCCCGGAATCCCTGATCACCGTCGTCGCCGGTGGCGGCGGCGGCGCGTGGAGCCAGATCATCCCGACGTGGACCCATGGCAGGGGGGCGAGGGTGGTGACAAAGCCGGTGTTGGCCTAAATCTGCGAGACTGGTCACAATCTATGGAGGCGAAGATGGCAACCGACTCTAAATTGCGCGTATTGGATCCCACCGGGCAGCAGACAATCGTGCAGCAAGGAATGGCCCGACGTCCGGACACGTTGGACGGCGCTGTGGTTGGCTTGCTCGCCAACCATAAACTCAACTCAGAACCCTTACTTGAGGCGATCTACGACGTATTGTCGGAACGCTTTGAGCTCGGCGGCCGTGTTGCCGTGAACAAGGGCGACGCCAGCAGGCCGGCAGCTCCGGAGGTGCTGGACAGTATCGCCAGCGAAGTGGATGTGATAATCACCGCCAACGGGGACTGAGGAAGCTGCTCGTCATGCAGTGTGCATGACTCAATCCAACTGGAGCAGCGTGGAATACCGACCATCGCTATTTGCACAGAACCATTTGAATCAGGCGCCCGCGCCATGGCAAAACTCGGCGGAATACCGGACTACCCGTTCGCTCTTATCCCGCATCCGATCGGCAGTCTCGACGAGGCCGGATTGCGGAGCAGGGCGGTTGAGGCGTTACCGCAGGTGATTTCCTCACTCCTCGCCCGAAGTTAATTCTGGCTCTGGAATAGTTCATCGGAGAAACGCCCGTGCTAATGCGCGGGCGTTTCTAATTGGAGGATATTTTGGCAAGGTTGCCCGAACTCTCAGATCGTGACGCACTTTCGCCCGAGGCTCAGTCTTCATACGACGCGATAGCCGGTACACGAGGAAGTGTGCGCGGACCGTTCGCCATGCTCCTCCACAGTCCTGAACTGGCCGAACGAGCTGCCCATCTCGGCGCGTACATTCGCTTCGGCTCACAACTGCCTGACGCAGAGCGTGAACTGGCGATCATCACGACGGCTCGCAATTTCGATTGCGATTACGAGTGGGCGGCACACGCACGTATCGCCCGTGATGTTGGGGTCTCGGAAGAAGCGATCGATCTCGTGGCGAATCGGAAGCCAACTTCAGGCCTGTCTGACGATTACGCAGTGATTGTGCAGTTCGCCCGGGAACTTCTTGAACAGCACCGCGTATCCGATGATGTTTTCGCTGCCGTCAAGAAACGATTCGGCGAGAGCGGCGCTATCGAACTTACGGCGACCGTGGGCTACTACTCGATGATCGCATGCGTGTTGAACGCCACCGAGATAGAGTCACCTGCGGGATCTCCACGGTTGCCTTAGACCGGCCATAAGGATCATGAAGCCGGGTGATCTAGAGGCTCTTGAGGTACTCGATGAGGTTGTCGATCCGCCTCTTCACCATCCGCCGATGTGAACATGAAAGCCACACGCGAGACCTGGTGCCATACAGGGTGATGACGACGACGGCGTTTGCCGGTGGGAGCGGGACATTGGTCAGAGGTACGTACGTCAGGGCGATCGGAAGTTGTGCCAATGACCTAGCGTTCGGCAGGATCGTCGTCATTGTCAGCGAAGCCGAATAACAGAGCCTGGATGCCGGTGGCGTAAATTTCGTCGCCGTCCAGTTCAAGAGTGATCTGGGGCAGGCCCTGGGTCGCATGCCCGGAGATGATGATCCCGTGGCGTGTGAGATCGTAAGTGCTCAGATGCCAGCCACAGGGACCCATCACCTGGTGCTCAGGTTTGTAGGTGCCGCTCAATGGGAATCCCATGTGTGGACAGATGGTGTTGAAGGCCACGATATCGTTGTCCGGGCCGATGCCCCCACCTGCAGGCGCACCAAGCTTGATCAGGTTGTTCAAGGCGTTTGGGTGCTCGTAAGGGTAGTTGAAGGCGACCGGGACTCCGACTTCAAGGTCGCTCAGAGAACCGATGCGTTGTCGATCGAACTCCGCCGTCTGCGCGTAAAGGATCTGGCCGGGGATTACGCGCTCAAGCGCGACCAGGCTGACTGCCACGGCGCCCATGAAAAGGAACTGTCGCCTGGAGACGTAGGGCAAAATGCCCTTCTTTTCTCCGTCCTCTGATCCATCGCCGGGCAGGGGAGAACCCTGCGCACGAGTGTCATCGGTCAATTGATCACCTCGTACGGTGGCAGTTCCGTCGGTACGTTGAACGGCGGCTCGTCGCTGCCGAGGCTGCGTAAGAACGCTACCAGTGAGCCGATCTCGTCCTCCGTGAGGTTGAGCGGTTGGAGCAGGCCGTCTTTGTTTGGCGTGCCCCCCCCGCCGACGTTGTAGAACCGGACGACATCATCCAGCGTCTCCATATTGCCGTTGTGCATATAAGGGGCGGTGCGGCCAACCTCAAGTAGTGAAGGCGTACGGAAGCTTCCGCGATCCGCCTCATTATGTGTCAGAGCGAACCGCCCGGGATCAGATCTGAGATCGGTGAACTCTCCGATAGCGAACTGCTTGAAAAAGCGCCGAAACGTGATGTGGCGATCTGTATTTGTAAATATATCCGGGTTGGCTGGGACGCCGGTCACGTGGAGCCCGCCGTCAGCCAGCAAATCACCGCTGTGGCATGAGGAGCATCCGGCTTTGCCCTCAAACAGCTCCAGTCCGGCGGTTTCTTGCGCGCTGAGAGCGGATGCGTCACCGGCCTTGAAATTGAGGTACGGGTTGTCGGTCGATTCCAATGTCGCCACGAATGCCGCAAGGGAGTTCAAAATCTTGCCGTAACTTGCCTCGCCCCCGAAAAGCCGTTCAAACGACTCCGCGTACACAGGCACCTGGAGCATGCGCTCGACCAGCAATCGGCCGTCAAGGTTCATGAAATGGGCTTCGGCGATGTGATCTCGCACCACGGTGGACATGTCTGAGCCGTCGAATCGGCCATCCCAGTCCAGAAGCGTCATCTGGCTGGCGTTTAGCAGGGTCGGCGTGTTTCGGAAATACTCGATGCTCGTGTACCCGGTAGAGAGGGCCTGCCCGTCCGTCCAGGCTTCGTCAGGGATGTGACAGCTGGAGCATGAGGTGGCGTTGTTGCCGGAGAGACGTTTATCAAAGAAAAGGAGTCGGCCAAGATCGGCCTGCGTCTCGATCGAAACGACCGAAACCTGATCCTGGACAGAGGACTGCTGGTCCAGCGCAGGCGAACTCGACCGTGATGCAAGCGCCACAGGCACCGATACGGCGGCAATGAGTATCACCGCGAGCAGAATCACGCCGATCCGGCGAGGGGTCATTGCTGTCCCTTTCCTTCTGCTTAGTCGTCTTAGAAGCCGGGCTATCGTCCGGGAAGTCTCGGGGCGGAATGGTTCTTTCAACTCGTGCCCGCAATCCCAGATGAACTGATCCTAGTGCCTACCCATTAGTGAATGTCATCACACAGGCGAGAGAGTTCCGTGAGGATACAAATGTTTCTGCCAATTTGCCCCTGGTAGCGACGGCACGAACTGGAGGGTGCGTTGTTAATCGGATCCCGGATTCTCCGTCATATGCCCTTTTACCCGGCTCGCTTGCCAGATTATCGGGAGGCCGGCGCTGTTTCCCCGGTTTTACGGATGTCATTGGCATCAGGATAGTTGAGAGGCTTTGGCGGGCTGGCCAGCGCGAATCCGACGACCGAGATCGTCAGCAAAACGAGGGTGATGATGAACGCCAGTTCGTAGGTGCCCCTGGTGTCGAAAATAATCCCGGCCATGACCGGTCCAATTAGGGTCGGGATGATCATCGCAGGGCGGGTCAGCCCTATGATGGCGCCGAAGTTTTTAAGGCCGTACATCTCCGTAATCGTGAGCGGACCGAGCGCTCCGACGCCGCCCATTCCCAGTCCGAAGATGACTAGCCCAATCCAGGTTGGCATGCCTCCGCCTGGGATCAGGATCACCGCCAGCCCAATGACCTGGAGCGACACGACAATTACGTAAGACCACCGGGCCGTGATCCACTCGCTTACGGTGCCGAACAGGATCTTTGATGTAACGGCGAAGAAGGCGAGGAGCATCAACCCTATCGCCGCTTGCGTGGCGCTAAATCCGACCTGCTCAAGATGCGGGAAAAATTGAGTTGCTACCGAGGTGCGGGCAAACTGCTGGAGTGCCATTCCTCCAGAAAGCAACCAGAAAGCTCGTGTGCGAATGGCCTGGCTCGTGGTGAACCCTTGTAGCGCTGCACGGGCGGCCCTGCCAGCGTCGCCCTTCGGAGCCCAGCGTTTGTTGACCTCTTTTTCGACATCTTCCGGCTTGTCCCGGATAACCAATATCACCAGTATCAGGACGCCTATGAGCAGGAATCCTGTGCTGGCAAACCCCCAGCGCCAACCTCCGATCACGATCACCGCCGTGATGATAGGAACCGCGATCATCCCGCCGAAATTGTTCCCGGAAGCGATCAACCCCGTCATCCGGCCGCGTGTCGTGGCGAACCACAATCCGACAAGCCGGCCGACCGGCAACATCGAGGCCCCCGGCGTGGCTATGAAGATCAGCGCGCTGAAGGCGTAGAACTGCCAGAGTTCGGTCATCACGGCACGGAGGAAGAACCCGACGATCATGACGATCAACGACACGATCATGATGGGCCGCGCACCGTGCTTATCCATCAGTCGGCCGGCGAATGGTGCCAAGATCCCCATGAAGGCGGACAGGGTCAACGAGATGTTGATCTGTGTTCGTGACCAGCCGAACTCGTCTTCGAGGGGAATGATGAACATCCCGAATGCGAATTGACCGGCGCCGATGGTCGCTCCAAGGGTGAGGAAGACGGTTCCCGCGATTTTCCAGCCCCGATAAATGCCGGGACGCCTTACCGATGCGCTGCCGAATTCAGCTGAACCTGGGTCCTCATTATTTGAGGTCGGGTTGGAGATGCCTTGGATCCTTGGTCGAAGTTGGGACGTGAAATTGGAGCCGAATGTGGCTACGCACAATCGGTAGAAATCTTCTCACACAGATCTCTGCGGAGCGGTTACCCGGTCTTGTTGGAGATGAGAATGGAGTACGAGAATCGATTCCCGGACTGCGTGAAATAGCGACCGGTTGAAGCGTCTGGAAAACTCACGTGAACGCCGGGGCGACCTTCTCGCAAAACAGCTCAAGCGAGCGGTTAATCTTGTCTTCCGGCAACCGCTCGCCTGCGTTGAATTCAAGGACCATCCCGCTGAGTTGAAGCGCGTCACCGATCTCCCGAATCTTGTCGATCACGACATCAGGGGTGCCCACGATCGCCTTCTCGCTTGAGTACACCGACTCCCATGTCAACTCACCAAGAGTGCTGATTCGTTCCGCTCGTTCGTCCAGGTAGTTGGCCTGACCGGAATCGACCATGCGTACGAGGATTTCAGCCGCCGTTTTGTATCGCCGGAAAAAGCCCTCCTCAGGCGACTTGATGGCGTCATCCATGGTGTCAGAGACGTAAATCGGGATACGGAGTTGAGCGTCCCGGGGAGTGTCAAACCCGGCCTTCGCCTTTGCCGCGTCGTGTGATGCCAGCAGCTCAGAAAGTTGCTCTACGTTCAGTTGGAGGACGCCGCAGAATATGGGAAGACCCAGTTTTCCGGCCATCTCAAAAGTAGCGTTTGAGTTCACGGCCCATCTGATTTTGGGATGGGGCGTTGTGATCGGTCGGGGTGCCATAACCACATCTTCGTACTTGTAGAACTCGCCCTCGTAGGAGAACCGTTCATTGCTGAGCGCTCGCAGAACCACCTCAAGGCACTCGGCAAAACGCGGCTGGCTTTCCGAGTAGTCCATGTTGAAGCCACGATACGCGCCTACGCCGCCGCTCCGTCCGACACCGAGTTCAAACCGCCCATTGGACAGGTGGTCCAACACAGATGTTTCTTCCGCCACATGAAGTGGATTGTGGGTCGGTAGGACGACGATGGCGGAGCCGATCTTGATGCGTTCAGTCCGGGCTGCGACCGCACCGGCTACGACCATCGAGGCCGATCCAAACGACCTCTCAGGATTGAAGTGATGTTCAGATATCCAGACGAAATCCATCCCGCCGTCTTCGCAGATCTGGACCTGTTTAAAGAATTCCCTGAATCCGTCGTGATGCTCAACAGCTCCGAGGCCGCGTGCATGCGATTCCATCGAATATCCGAAATCCACTCTACGTTCCTTGCCTAGGTTATATTTTTGAAATGATGCTAGATAGGGTGTTGACTAATGTCAATAGAATATAGGACTATTCATACCGTACGGCAGCGAATCTAGTTCCCGCTAAGAACCGGCTGCACCTGGAGGAACATGTCACCGAGAACCGGATTAGGCCTGAACGTGGTCGTGGATGCAGCCGCGTCTATTGCCGACCGGGATGGTCTCGACAACGTGACGCTCAAGGCCGTGGCAGCGGAGTTGGGCATCAAGGCCCCATCGCTTTACAACTACTTTGACGGCGTTCATGGCCTGAAGCGTGAACTTACCTTGCTGGGCCTGAAGGTGCTCGGCGACACGGCCTCCGAGGCCTGCATGGGGCTCTCTGGTGACACAGCCGTACGAGCCACTGCGTACGCCATGCGACGTTTTGCTGCGGAGCGACCGGGAATTTACCTGGCGACGATTCACTCTGCCGCGCAGGACGACGATGAACTCATCGAGGCAAGCGATCGTGTCGTGTCTATCTTTACCGCCGTTCTACGCGGTTATGGTTTCGAGGGCGACGAGACGATCCACGCCATGCGAGTCATGCGAAACGTGATTCACGGCTTCGTCCTGACGGAAGCGGCGCACTATTTCCGATACTCCGCCAGCGTGGACACGAGCTTTGAGCGTCTAATCGACGTTCTGATCCTCGGCCTGAATTCGTGGCCTGATAACGCGACCGATTAAGGCCCGCTTACACCAGGCAGGTCCGGGCCGTGTGCGGCCCGACAGATCAAGATGGATCATGTCCGGTCGCCGCTGTCCTGTTTTGTGGATGCGGTGGACTCATCCTCTTCGTACTTCAGCCACTCCAACTCAGCCGCGGGGCCGGTGAGCCATCGCCGCAATATCGTTGAACGCCCGGGTCGAGGATCGACGCCTAGGCCCTGGGTTACCCGATTGGAAAAGTTGAACTGGCATGTGATCAGGACGACGGAGATGATCTGCTCATCGCTCAATCCAAGCGTTCGAAGTTTCTCCATGTCTGCCTGCACGACGTCTTCCGGATGCCGGGTGAGTTTTACGGCGTAATCACACATCGCAATCGTGATCTCATCCAGGTTGGATGTCCGATAGTCATAGATGACGCCGCTCGCAAGTTCAGAGTCGTGGGAGTGCTGACGGAGGAACCCTCCGTGACCGAGAGTTCAGTACCGGCAGCGATTTGAGACGGAGACGGACGTCGCGATCGCCTCCTCCTGGACCCGGGTCAATGCCGAACTGCCGAATGAGATCGCCGCCGTCATCTCGTACACGGCGTCCATCGCTCTCGGCAGAAGTGAGAGCGGCTTGACCATGTCTGTGTAGTGATCGTCTACGGGTTCTTGTCGGATCCAGGCCAAAGTAGTACTCCGATGCTGTCTTGTGGGCGTGCGTAAGGATGGATTAACGGACGGGAGTAACCGCGTCGGTGTCAGGGTAATCCAGACTCGTCACAATGTGATGGGCCGCGGCATATCAGGACCCCTTGTCACGATGGTCAACCGGTTCCAGCGATTGTTATCGCGTGTACACGACAGCGGCGTCCGTAAAACCAGCGACACTGGCTGGCAAGACACCCGGGAACACTTCGACCCGTATCGACCCGTCGTCGATCATTTCTACGAGGAAGACGCCGATGGAGTTTGATTCATCATTGAAGGTAGGCGCATCCCGCTCGGGAAGGATTCGGCCGATCAGCTCGTGTTTCACAAGGCCATCCGAAACACCGATTGTCGCCGGGTCAGGGGCGTTACCTTTGATGCCGTATGCACCGGCACAGGCGTTACAAGCGCCTTCCGGAATACCAACGTCGGCGCCGATAGACACAATCAATGTCGTCGGATCGATGTAGTGATACGCGATGGCGAGGTGCGTCTCCCAGTAGTTCTCGTATCCGGCCGGGATCTCGCCGCCGTTTACATAGCCCCCGGTGCCTTCAACAAACCAGTTGCCGACAATCCGGCCATCGATGTCGTAATCGATCTTTCCGCCAACCGGCTCGGCCGTTCGCTGGTTGAAGACGAGAACCTGTGAACGTAATGGCTCGTCGTAGAAATCAAACGGATCGAGGGTGTGGACCTTCCAGTCCTCACCGGCGTAACTCTCCGGAACGATGAAACCCGGAAGTGTGACCTCCTGGTCGTGGACCATGAAGTCCATGGTGTTGGTCGAGGCGTTTGCCAGGACATCCCCGGCCTTGATCGGAAGTGCGCCGTACCAGTTCGCGCCGAGTTCGAGTTCACCTGTGAGGGCCATGAGTTCGGGATTTGGCTCGCCGGTGTGGATGAATGTCGTGAAAATTCGACATGAATGTGCGATCACTATCCGGTAGTCCGGCCGGCTTGCGTTCGGCATTCGATCAACCTGGATGACGATCCCGTCGGCCGGCATCCGTACGACATAACCGTGCCCGGGGATGTCGGGGCTGTCGTGAGTGATATAAATGTGGTCGACCGGCGTCACGTGACCGCCGGCCATGGATCCCATCGGCCGGATGCTGGAGATGATTTCCGCGTCCAGCGGGAAGTATGAGAACTGGACGCGTTCGGATCCTTCACACGCAACGGGACCAAACATCGTGAGTGTTCCGTTGGGGCCTGAGTCTTGCGACGGCCGGGTCTGATCGCCTGATTCGGGGCCACTTGATTGCGCATCGTCGTCGTCGGGTGGCGTGCCGTCCGACGGTTGCGCGCCGTCGTCCCCGTCGTCGTTCGGGGTATCGACACCAGAATCAGGAGTCGAAAGAGGTGTCGCTAACGCAGCGCCGCCTGTCCTCGCCGTTGGGGACGGGGATGTCGGGGCGACACCTTCGTTATCAGAGCCCGCCGAGGGGACATCTTCGATTCGAGATGAACAAGCCACCACAAGGCACAGGAATATCGCCGCTATCAAAAACTTCAAGTCGGACCCTCCGGGCCATAAGAATTCCGCGCCCATCCCTTAGAAATAAATGGCGTGTATCGCCAGATACCCAGACTCCACACTAACCTCAAGCCCGGCTTCAGAAATCGAGGAACGGTCGTTGCCGGCTACGTGTAATCCTCATCGTTCGTCCCGACTTTTACATGTGATGTTCACGAGCCTGTGCACATGTCGTGGGCGACGCGTACACTCCCGTGACCATACGTCGTGAATTTACCGGAATCTAACTTCAATCAGCAATATACCGCTTTGCACGGGCCTGATTCCAGTGTAAATAGAGCCAGCAATTTCTTGGAAATTTCATTGGGAGTGATCTGTGGCAATACGTGGCACTTCGAACTTCGGCCTTATCGGCACCGACTGGCAGCAGCGCATCAATTGGGACCGGCTCAGGACCTACCGGCTGAACCGGGCGCGAGAGGCGATGGATAAGGCGGGACTCGGGGCGCTCCTCGTCATGTACGACGAGAACAACCGCTACATCACGAGCACCATCACGCCCGGTTGGTGCCGCCTGAAGCCCGGACTTCGCTATGCGCTGCTCTGTCAGGGCGCCGAGCCTGTGTTGTTTGAGCAGGGCGACATCGGCACGCAGATCAACCGCCACTGCCCGTGGCTGCCGAAAGAGAACGTTCGCTACGCCTACTCGTGGATCAAGGGCGCGGTTGGCCCCGCAGCGGACCAGCAGGTCGCAAAATTCACGAAGGCTATTCAGGAAGAGATGGAGAAGTACGGCGTGCTGAACGAGCCGCTCGGCGTCGACATGATCGACCTGAACATGATCAATTCGTTCAACGCCAACAACATCAACTGGGTGGACGGCATGACCCCCATGGTGGAGGCTCGCTCCATCAAGAACGAGGACGAGCTTGAGGCGATGCGAATCGTCGCTGCGATCTGCGACGGCGCACACACTGCTATCGCCAACTACATGCGCGCCGGCATGCAGGAGCACCAGATCACTGCGTTCGCGATGGACTACCTGTACAGCATCCCCGGCATCGAGGACGTAGAGGACATCATCGTCTCGTCCGGCCCGAATAGCTGGCCGAACTGGCGTAACTTCTCGGACCGGATTATTCAGCCTGGCGACCTCGTGATCATCGATATGGCTGCCGTGACCTGGAACGGTTACAAGAGCTGCCAGTACCGCACCTACTGCGTTGGCAAGCAGCCGACACCGGAGCAGAAGGACTATTACAAGATTGCCTACGAGTGGCTGTATAAGGCCATCGAACAGGTGAAGCCGGGTGCAACGACCGGCGATGTCGCACGCGTGTGGCCGTCTGCGCAGGAGGCATGGGGTTACCGGGAAGAGGACCAGGCCGCCGCAAATCTGTGGGGCCACGGACTGGGTCTGGCGCAGTACGACTCGCCGGTCATTTCCCGGATCTACTCGCTGGACCACCCGGTGGAAATCAAACCCGGAATGAGCTTTGCGCTGGAAACACAGCACGGCAAGCCGCTTGAGTGGGGTGTACGTGTTGAGGAGATGATGGTCATCAACGAGGACGGTCCAGAGATCACGACACAGTTCCCGATAGAAGAGATAACGGTAGTAGGGACGATCTAGAGCGGGGAGTTAAACGGATAAAGGCCGCTCTCTTAGGCAGCGGCCTTTATCCGTCATTCCCACGAAGGTGGAAATCCAGAGGATGTGCATAAAGGCAAATCACACGGGGGGTGCGGGTGTTGAACTGACGATCCTGTCGTCTGACAGACCGGCGTTTCTGAATTCCCGACTACTCGGGAATGACGGGTAATTAGCGAACCTCCTCAGAAGAAATGAGGCCCAGTTGAGCGACAACAACTCGAAAGAAATCGGCCTTGCTATCATCGGCAGCGGGACGATCGGACGCATCAGGGCGATGATCGCAAAAGACCACCCCGGCGTTGGCTGGATCGGCCTTTGCGATATCAACGAGGAGGTCGGTCAGAAGCTAATGGAGGACTCCGGGGCCGACTACTTCACCGGGTCTTACGAAGAACTCCTCAAGCGACCCGAGGTGAACGCGACGATCATCGCGACCGACGAGAACTTCCACGTCAGTCCAACACTCACCGCCATCGAACAAGGGCACGACCTGTTCATCGAGAAGCCGCTGGCGACGGACGCCGAGGAATCGTTGACGGTCCTGAAGGCGATCGAGGCGAGCGGCGTTGACGCCGTCGTTGGCTACACGCAGCGCTTCAGGCGGCGCTTTCTGGCGACGAAGGCCAAGCTCGTCTCGGGTCAGATCGGCGATGTCACGGCGGTGGTGACGCGGGCCTTCATGAACCGGATGGTGCCGATCGCCACAACGCGCCGTACCACCATCCGCGAGAACCTGACGCCGATGGTGGTGTCCGGCACGCACGCCGTGGATATGTGCATGTGGCTCATGGAAGGCAAGAGCCCGGTGTCTGTGTACGCGCAGTCGTCTGACAAGGCGCTCCGCGACATAGGCACAAAGGACGCCACGTTCGGCATATTCACGATGGACGACGGCACGATCTGGTCCATGAACATCAGCTGGGCGCTGCCGATCGTGTGGCCGGGCGCGGTGTACGGGTTGGAGATCGGGATAGTCGGGACGACGGGCGTGATCGATATCGAAGACACGCACCGTGACACCGTGATTGCGTCCGAGGCTCCAATGGGCGCCGGGTATAGCCCGGACGGATTCAAACCGGAGGTTCTGCGCCACGTCGATTTCATGACCAGCTACCCGCCGGGCGATATGTACGACGGCCAACTCTGGGGTCCGATGCGCGAGGAGACGAACTCCTGGTACGCACGAGTCGGCTCAGGCATGAAAACGCATCACGCGACGGCCGCTGACGGTCACCGCAATCTCATGCTGACGATGGCGATGGACCTGTCAGCGGAACGAGGCGAGCCGGTGTCGCTGCCGATAGACCCGGCGGAGTTCCGCCGGTAGGGGGAAGCAGCGGTGGGTCGCGTTGGACATCGGTGCATGATTGCGACGTAATCACTTAATTTACCGTGCCCTGACCCACTCCCATGTTAGGAGAGGGGTAACATAAAGCCTCCTCCCTTGAACGGAGGAGGTTGGAGGTGGGTCGCGTTAGGCTTCGGCATGTATCGATTCACAATGACGCCTTGTCCGAGGTCCGATGCTTAACTCCCCGTATACAATCCCCGGGTTATGAGAATTGACGTACATGCACACTTCCTGCCCGAGAGCTGTTCTGACCTCATGCCGTCGGGATCAGGCCGCAATCCCTTTGGACCGGCCGCCAATCTGAAGGACGATCCGTCGGACCTGGAATTCCGGATGCGCAAGATGGACGAGCGCGGCGTGGACATCCAGCTCGTTTCAGGCCCCAACTGGCTTCAGAACGCCGACCCGGCACAGTGCGCCCGGCTCAACGATGCGGTCGCAGAGGCAATCGACGGAAACGACCGCTTCATCGGCCTGGCAAGCGTCCCCATGCAGGAGCCCGAGGTCGCGGCTGCGGAGCTTGAGCGCTGCGTCAAGGAGCTCGGCATGCGCGGGCTTGAGATGCTCACCCACGTTAACGGCGAGAATCTGGATATGCCACGATTCGCTCCCCTCTACAAGAAAATGGAGGAGTTGGACGTCCCCGCCTTCATGCACCCGAATAACGTGCTCGGGGCTGACCGGCTCAGCTCGTACTTTCTCAATAATCTGATTGGCAATCCGACCGATACCTCGGTGGCGGTTGCCAGCCTTATTTTTGGCGGCATCCTTGCCGAGATGCCGACCCTGAAATTTGTCCTGTCGCACGGCGGCGGCACCAGCCCGCATCTGCGCGGCCGCTGGGAGCACGGCTGGCGGCAGGGACTGGTGGAGACGCCGATCACCAGGCCTCCGTCGGAGTATTTCCGACTGCTCTACTTCGACACAATCACGCACAGCGTCCCGCTCCTCAACTACCTCGTGGAAACGGTCGGAACAGATCGAGTGATGCTGGGCAGCGACTACCCGTTTGGCATGGGCGACTACGCACCGGAAGAGCAGGTCGCAGCGCTCCCACACCTGACGGACGACCAGCGAACAGCGATCAACAGCGAGAACGCGATACGCGTGTTCGGCCTGAATCTCTAAACCTGTAATTGACGGGGAGGCCTGATATGGCGACCACAACTGGGATCGACAGCAGGGAAGAACTGCGCCGCGCCGCGGTGAAGCACCTCTGGATGCACAACCGGGGCTGGTCTGAGATGGCCGAGCGCGGCGAACCGGTCGTGATGACCGGGGGTAAGGGCGTCCACGTAACTGACAACACGGGCAAAACGTGGTTGGACGTGAATGGCGGCTACATGTCGGTGAACATCGGCTACGGCCGTACCGAGGTCGCAGACGCTGCGTATGAGCAGATGAAGTCGCTGGCCTACTTCCCGCAGGCAACGACGACCGAGCCCGTGGCGCGCCTGGCACAAAAACTCGCCGAGATCACGCCGGGCGATCTGTCACGCACCTTCTTTGTGAGCGGCGGTTCCGAGGCCAACGAGACCTCGATCAAGATCGCGCGGGCCTACCAGCAGCGCGTTGGTGAACCCGGCCGTTACAAGATCATCAGCCGTAAGGCGTCGTACCATGGTGCGCTTGGACTAACGACATGGCTCGGAGGCCCGCGGTCCGGTAGCACGCGGTCCGACTACGGACCTGAAATCCCGGGGATGATCTATGTGCCGCAGCCGAACCCGTACCGCTGCGAATATGGCGGGCAGACGCCGTCCGAATGTGCCGAGTTATGTGCAAAGGCTGTCGAGGACGCCATCCTGTTCCATGGGCCCCAGACGGTAGCGGCGATGATCGCAGAACCGGTCAGCGTTCCAGCGTCCGTGGCGGTGCCCGGGGACGAATACTGGCCGATGCTGCGTGAGATCTGCGACCGATACGGTGTGATGCTCATCGCCGACGAAGTAATCACCGGATTCGGGCGTACCGGCAAGATGTTCGCGGTCGAACACTGGGGCGTCGTTCCGGACCTGATGTCGGTCGCCAAGGGAATCGTCTCAAGCTACATGCCGCTGGGCGGCAGCATCGCCCGGGAGACGATCGCTGATGCATTTGCAGGTGGCGACGAGAGCCGATTCCTCCAGCACGTCCTTACATTTGCCGGACACCCGGTTCCCGCAGCGGCATCGCTCAAAAATCTTGAGATACTTGAGTCGGAGCGCATGGTCGAGAACTCTGCCGAGACGGGAGCGTATTTCCTGGCCGGTCTCAAAGACCTTCAAGCGAAGCACCCGATGATCGGGAACGTCAGCGGGCTTGGCCTCCTGGTTGGAATCGACCTCGTGAAGGATCGGGACACGAAAGAAGCGTTCCCGAAATCTGCGAAAGTGGCCGAACGCCTCATCGGGGAGTTCGAGAAGCGCTCGCTGATCCTCCGTCCGTCCGACACGTCAATAACCATGGGCCCGCCGTTGTGCATAACACGAGGCGAGGTGGACGAGATCGTCACAGGAATCGACGAGGCTCTTGGCGAAGTGGAGCGGCAACTGGCGGTCCGCGCTGACTAGAGAGTTCCGGCCGACCCTTTCATGGCGATAACGTCACAGGATGCCGGTAAGACAACGCCGGTAAAGCGTCGCGGCCTGTATAACGGCTGGTACATCGCGCTATTTGCGTCGCTTGCCAGCGGACTCACGATCGGCACGTCTAACTACGCATTTGGCGTATTCATTGAGCCGCTAGAGGACGAGTTCGGTTGGTCTCGTACGCAAATCAACACGGCCCTGACCTTTGGCGTCGCGTCGGCGCTGATATCACCGTTAATCGGCCGGTGGCTCGATAGATTTGGCTCCCGACCGGTGATGGTGGGATCTCTGGCGTTTGTGGCCGCCGGGTTCTTTATATACGCCGGGATGACGACGTTGTGGCAGTTCTACGCCGCCAGTTTGCTCCTGTACCTGGGACTGCCCGGGGCGACGATGATCCCGAGCGGTCGACTGATATCGATCTGGTTTGCCGGTACACGCGGCCGAATGATGGGGTTCGTAACGGCGGGCAACAATCTCGGCGGATTGACGATGGTCCCTCTCGCTGCGCTGGTCGTCGGAATGTCGGGCTGGCGCGGGGGCTACGTCACGTTTGGAATGGTGATAATTGTGATAGCGGTGCTGGTCCTCTTGTTCGTGCGAGATAGCCAGAGTGATGTGACTGCGGCACGGGCCAAACGCTGGGCGCCTGCCGTCAGTGACGACGATGGGCCGGGCGCGGCTATTGGTTATTCGCTGGGCGATGTGCTGCGCATGAAGTCGTTCTATTTCTTGGCGGTGGGCCATGCCATCCCCTCGTTCTCGTACGCCGTCGTGCTCACGCAGTTAATTCCACATCTTGAGTCACAGGGCATTTCGAGCGGGGCTGCGTCGACGGGCGTGATGCTGTTGGCGGTATTCGGCATTGCGAGCAAGATTATATTTGGACGGCTCAGCGAGACGATTACCGCCCGATGGGCGATGGCGATCAGCCTGGCTATTCAATCGGTCGGGCTGGTGCTGCTCATAGTCGTCGGCGGATCGAGCGCCGTGTGGATCGTGATTGCGTTCTACGGCATGGGTTTTGGAGCGATGGGCGCACTAATACCGCTTACCGTCGCCGAGGCATACGGAATGCGTCATTTTGGGAGCATCCTGGGGGTGACCAGCATGGCAGGCGTGATACCGATGGTCGTCGGTCCGCTGATGGCCGGAATTGTGTTCGATGCTTACGGGACCTACGACGTAGCGTTCGCCATCATGGCCGTGATGTTCGCTATGGGCGCGTTGGCGATGGTTCTGGCGCGACGACCTGCACCACCGGGGACTTCCGTATAGCCGTGAGCAGCAGGTAATGCCTAGATCGTCGCCGGACCCCGTCATGGTTGCCCCGGCCAGAAGTCGCGGCCTGTATGACGGCTGGTCGATCGCGCTCACTGTGTCGCTCGCCACCGGTATCACCAT
>JAYGCG010000078.1:0-12501 GCA_046583455.1 Dehalococcoidia bacterium
CTGGAACGCGGCAACGTGGTGTTGATCGACTTCTGGACGTACACCTGCATCAACTGCCTGAGGACGATGCCGCATTTAAAGGGCTGGTACGAAAAGTACGCCGATCGAGGACTGACGATCATCGGCGTCCATTCCCCGGAGTTCGATTTCGAGAAGATCACCGAGAACGTTCAGGCCGCTGTGGATCGTATAGGGGTTCGGTGGCCCGTCGCGCAGGACAACGACATGAGGACGTGGCGAGATTTTGGCAATCGCTTCTGGCCCGCCAAGTACCTGTTCAGTGTTGAAGATGAACTCGTGTACACGCATTTCGGTGAGGGCGATTACGCGGAGACGGAGACGGTGATCCGGGAGCAGTTGATCGCCGCCGGACACGATATCAGCGACATCCCATTCGAACCGCTTGCGGACGATGTCCGTGATTCAGACGCCACAAGCCAGTCCCGGGAACTGTACGGCGGCTATGAGCGTGCCTACTCACAGCAGGGCGTCTACAACGGGCATGAGGCCTACTACTTCGGCCCGGACCAGGTTCTCGAATACGAAGATAGCGGTGATCCCACAGACGGACAGTATTTCCTGATGGGTCTCTGGGAGAACCGGGCGGAATCGATCGTCCACGCCCGGGAGGATCCGGACCTTGAGGACTACCTGAGGGTACCTTTTGGCGCCCGCAGCGTGAACATCGTGATCGATCCAGCAGGGCCGGAACCGTTCGAGGTGATTGTTGAACTCAACGGCGAGCCGCTCACGCCTGAACAGGCCGGCGCCGATATCGTGATCAAGGACGATGGCACGTCCGTGTTGCAGGTCTCCGAGGCCCGCCTGTACGCCGTGCTGGAGTCTCCCGAGTTCCTGGAAGATGAGCTCTACTTCCGGTCAACATCGTCCAACTTCGCTATGTTCGCGTTCACATTTGGTATCTACCTGGAAGGGGCGTGATCGTGCGGGTTTACGGAATCGAAATATCACGAGCGCTGATCGGTGGCGCCATCGGCCTGACTCTGATAGCAGCGATCGCGTGTGGCAGTGGCGGCGATGAGGCCGATGTTGCGCCCACCTCTGCGCCCGATGCCGGCGCCGCGGTTGCCGAAAGTACGCGTCCAACGTTGACGAACACCGATGATTTCACCCAGCGAAATGAAGAGAACGGATTCATTACCATCCTGGCGACGACCGATCTCGGTGTCGGAAACGGCCGGTTCGCTTTCGTGCTGACGGAGCCGGGCGGGCTGGCGAAGTTCCCGGTCGTGGGGGTCAAGTCGTTCTTCTACCCGGACGGTTATGAAGGCGAACGAGATGGTCCAATTGATGACCAGTTCGCCATTTTCCGCGAATTCCCGTTTGGCACTCGGGGCGTCTATACCGCTGACTACAATTTCGATCGCGCCGGTGAGTGGGGCGTCGAAGTGTCACTACCGACTTCCGACGGGTCTTTTCTCACCACCGAACACAGGTTTGAGGTGAACGCCGTCACAACCGCGCCGAGCGTGGGACAGCGACCGCCAGACGCCACCAACAGGACGCTTTCGGACGTGGAGTCGATCAAGGAGTTGACGACCGGCTCGCTAAGGGATCCCGAGCTGTACGACCTTTCCATTCCGGACGCGCTGGAATCAGGAAGACCGTTTGCGGTTGTATTTGCAAGCCCGGCGTTCTGCACGACGGCGGTCTGTGGACCTCAGGTCGAAGTCCTGAGCGAGTTGAACGAGACGTATGGGGATCGGATGGACTTCATCCATGTGGACCTGTTCATCAACCCGCATGAGATCCAGGGCGATCTCGATCTCGCCGTCCATACGCCGCTGCTGATGGAGTGGGGGCTTTTTACCGACGAGTGGACCTTCGTGATGGACTCGACCGGCGCCGTAGCGGGCAGGTTTGAAGGGTTCTCGCCGTATTCCGAGATTGAGGAGACGATCCTCAGAGCGCTTGAGGGTTAGCGGCACCTCCTCTCCTAGTGGAAGAGGGGTTGTGAGTCTCATCGTTTATTCAGAATTGACGTTACCGAGAGAGATAACCACCCCCTGACCCCGACCTACTATTAGGAGGAGGCATTTCGTAGCCCTCTCCGCGGGAGGGAGAGGGTCCGGGTGTGGGTCGAGTCGTGACGATAATGCTCGTGCCATCGGATAAAGAGCAAGCTCGTTTTACTCCCTGCACCCACTCCGGGCGCTTATCCTGTTCGCCTGTTCTTTTGTTGGATTCACTAAGGGGACCGTGTGCCTGAGCCGTTGCGCCTTACCTCTCAACAGTCTGCCGCCATGTTTAAGTTATTGCGGGAGATGACACTGATCGAATCCCCGACTTCAGACAAGGCCGCGAACGACCATCTAATTGAGCTCGTTCGGGGCCGGTTTGAATCACTCGGGGCCACTGTAGAGATCGATGCGCAGGCCGAGTTCGGGGACCACTTGGTCGCACGCTGGCCGGGAGAAGGCAAACCGGGCCTCGTGATCGGGCATATGGATACTGTTTGGCCGATGGGGACGCTGATCGATATGCCGTACCGGGAAGAGGACGGGAATATCTACGGGCCAGGCGTACTGGACATGAAGGCCGGGATCTCCGCAACGATCACGGCACTCGAGATGCTCCGAGATACAGGCAACTGGCCGACGCGCGCACTCACGGTGCTGGTCAACTCGGACGAAGAGGTCGGTAGCCCAAGCTCTCGGCCGCTCGTCGAAACCGAGGCCGCTAAATCCGCTTACACCATCGTCATGGAGCCGGGCATGGGCATCGCCCTCAAGACGGCTCGGAAGGGGCTCGGGGAGTTTCGGCTGCACATCGAAGGCCGTGCATCTCACGCCGGCGCATTCCCGGAAGACGGCATATCAGCTATCGAGGAGATGGCGCATCAGATCCTTCACATACAGGCGCTCAAGAATTGGGACCTTGGAACGACCATCAATGTCGGCCTCATAAATGGCGGATCGGCCCGCAACACGATTCCGGCCGAGGCGAACGCCGTCATCGATGTGCGGGTCACATCGGCGGACGAGGGTCAGCGTGTCACGAAAGCGCTATATAACCTGGATCCGGTAAACCCGGAGATTTCCCTGGAGATGACCGGGGCGCTGCACCGCCCGCCCATGGAGCGCGAGGGGCCGGTGGCCGAGCTGTTCAGGCGAGTTCAGTCGATCGGCGCAGAACTCGGGCTTGAACTCAGTGAATCGTCAACGGGCGGCGGGAGCGACGCCAATCTGACCGCGGCGCTCGGGATTCCGACCGTCGACGGGATGGGGGCGGTGGGCGAACACCCGCACGCAGATGGCGAATATCTCGTCGTCTCAGAGTTGCCGAAGAGGGCCGAGCTGCTGGCCCACTGTCTCAGGAATTTGTAGAGCCGTTTGATCCAGCGGTCGCCCCATCATCAGACCCGGAAGGGCCTGGTCGCCTTCCTGCCGGGATGAGCAAAAGGGGCCGGCCTGACATGCGGATCACTTCGTCCGCCGTGCACCCGAGCATGGCGCGGAGCCAGCCTCTGCGAACGACAGACGCCATGACCAGCAGATGCTCCGGCGCCGATTCCTGAGCATCGGTCAGGGTGCGCGCCGCAGGGCCTATCTCCACACGGGTGGTCACGTCGAATCCTTCTTCGGCAAGCAGGGCTGCGTGGCGTTCGAGATACTCCTCGGCCGACTCCACAGCGCTGCGAACGAATTTTGGAGCGACGCTGCTCAACTCCGCGGCGTGGTTGAACCCGGCTATCTCCGGTACAACGCGAATAAGCGAGATCGGCAGGTTGCCTACGCGGGCGACGCGCCGGACATAAGGAAGTGCGAACTCCGATACTCGAGTCCCGTTTAAAGCCACAAGTAATCGTGTGAGAGGGACATCAGCGCCCGCGATCTTCCTGGCCCGATGCCCGTTAAGGATCAGCATCGGGATCGGGGACCGGACGCGAATTTTCTCGCTTGGGCTTTCTGTCACGTGACGGAGTGCTGGATGACGTTCACCGGCGGCAAGCGCCATCAGGTCAAAACCACCGGCCGAGGCTCGCGCCACGACGGTATCGACAAGCTCCCCGGCGGCGGTGGTCGAGTGCGCCGTGACGCCGGCGTTCTCAAACTGCTCAATCAGCTCAGCAAAGTACTCCCGCGCCAACCCCTGGGCACGGTCCGTAAGCATGTTCGGGTACTCGATCTGCAGATGGCCCGTGGATCGTGACCGCGTTGGGCGTAGGACGTGCAGTAGCGTCAGCTCGGAGTCACACCAATTCGTCAACTGGACGAGATGGGGCAGAATCTGCTCCGTGCTCTCGGAACCGTTCATCGGGACGAGAACGCGTTTGAACATAGAAAAGGGTTGGACAGCGCTGCTATAAACAAGCCCCGCGGACTCTCGGCGAGTCGCCGATATCGCCCCGGGGATGGCAAACCAATTCTATTCCCCACACGAACCCGGGCGTCAGTTGGTACGAATATGGGAATTGAAAGCTAACGCCTGTGCGATGGTCCCCGAGGCGGCTAGACTAAACGCATCGTGATTCATCCGGGGTCCGGATCGCCAAATTTGCCCGGGGAATCGATGTCGTTGCATAACGCCGGGCCGTATCGCCCGATTCACGCGAGATCTTCAATTACCCGTGCCGATTCGTCAGTCTGAACTCGATGAAGTCGCCCTTTCCAGAGCCGAATACGAGGCGATAGTCGATCGTCTCGGGCGCGACCCAAACCCGCTCGAACTCGGGCTGTTTGGATCGCTATGGAGCGAGCACTGCGGATACAAGCACTCGAAACCGCTTCTCCGGACGCTGCCCGGCGACAGCGACCGTTTGCTCACTTCCCTCGGCACGGAAAACGCCGGTGTCGTGGACATCGGCGACGGTATGGCGATCGCGATGAAGATTGAATCCCACAACCACCCGTCGGCCATCGAGCCACGTGAGGGTGCAGCGACCGGCGTCGGCGGGATAGTGCGGGACATTTTTGCTATGGGCGCTCGTCCGATCGCGCTCCTGAACTCGTTACGTTTTGGCAAGCCGGACAGCGCCCGTAACCGTTATCTGCTGGAAGGCGTGGTTGGCGGGATCTCTTTCTACGGAAACTGTCTTGGTATCCCAAATGTTGGCGGCGAGGTCGTGTTCGCCTCCTGTTACGACGGAAATCCGCTTGTGAACGCCATGTGCGTCGGGCTGGTCGAGGACGGACTAATCATGTCCGCCCGGGCTGAAGAGCCCGGAGATGTGCTGCTCCTGGTCGGTTCCGATACGGGCCGCGACGGAATTCACGGCGCTTCCGGTCTCGCGTCCCGCACTTTCGAAGAGACGAATGAACTCCGGTCCGCCGTGCAGGTCGGCAATCCGTTTCTTGAGAAGGTACTGATCGAGGCCTGCATGGAGGTGATCCAGCTCGATAGCGTCGTCGGGCTGCAAGACTGCGGCGCGGCCGGGATCACGAGCGGCGCCATCGAGATGGCAGAACGTAGCGACATGGGCCTGCGACTTGACGTTGCGGCGGTCCCCCGGCGCGAAGAGGGCATGACTCCATACGAGGTGATGCTGTCTGAATCGCAGGAACGGATGCTGCTTGCTGTGAAGCCGGGGCGGGAGCACGAGGTCGAAGCCGTGTTCCGCAAGTGGGACCTCGACGCCACACGGATCGGCGAATTTGTGGACGGCGACTCGGTCGTGATCCTGGACGGCGACGAGGTGCTGTCGGAGACGCAGATCAAAGTGCTCACCGACCCGCCTGAGTACGAGTTCGACCCACCAAAGCCGGCCTGGATAGCAAACTTGCAGGAGGCCGATCTTGACGCCCTTCCAACCCCGGACGACTCGCCCTCAGACCTGCTCTTGAAGATGCTGGCGACGCCGAATATCGCCTCAAAGTTGCCGGTGTTCAGGCAGTATGACCACCAGGTGCAGACGAACACGGTCGTGGCTCCCGGTGGGGATGCCGCCGTGATGCGCTTGAAAGGCAGCAAGCGCGGGATTGCTCTATCCACGGACGGCAACGGCCGTCTCTGTTACCTGGACCCGTTTATAGGCGGCCAGATCGTGGTCGCAGAGGCCTGCAGGAACGTGTCAGCCACCGGCGGTCTTCCTGTTGCTATTACGGACTGTCTCAACTTCGGCAGCCCGGAGAACGTAGACGGCCAGTACCAGCTTATGCAGGCGGTCGCCGGGATCAAGAAGGCGTGCGAAGCGTTCGGCATCCCGGTTATCAGCGGCAACGTGAGCCTCTACAACGAAGCGCCCGGCGGTGCGATCTACCCGACGCCCGTCATCGGCGCGCTGGGCCTCCTGGACGATGTTCGGAAGCATGCGTCTGCCGGGTTTGCCGGAGACGGCGATGTTGTTTATCTACTTGGCGCAGCGTCACTTGACGGTGCTGCGTCAACGCTCGCCGGAAGCGAGTACCTGGACGAGTTCATGGGCAAGGTCGAGGGACAGCCAGCGATTGATCTCGATCTTGAAGTGAAGACGCAGCAGGCGTGTCGCGACGGCATCATCGCCGGAGTTGTGCGGTCGGCGCACGATGTGTCTGATGGTGGACTTGCGGTTGCTCTGGCAGAGGCGGCGATTCTTGGAGAGCGAGGGGTTGTGGTTGACGCCGCTCTGGGCGGTCGGTGGGACGCAGCTTTATTCGGAGAGGCGCAGTCACGCATCATCGTGACGGTGGTTGCCGATCAAACGGGCGAGTTGGAACGGATCGCCGCAAATGCCGGAGCGCCTTTGTCGCGGCTGGGGACGACCGGCGGCGACCGAATCATCATCGGCGATCTCGTCGACGTGTCGCTATCCGAAGTGACGGATCGATGGATGTCCGGGTTCCGGGACGCGACACAGAACAACCCGCCAACAACTGCCTGAACCACCTGACGGCAACGTAATTCACGATCGGGCTGTGTGACATTACGTTTGACACGATTTGACCGCGATGCTAAATTTTAATTAGCAGTTCAAGAATGCGAGTGCCAGACTGGCGCTCGCTTTTCGCGATCCATTCGACGTCTTTTTTGAGTGCGATAGATAGGATCAGCGATCCCCGGAGGCCCCATTGCCCAGGTACGACTATCGGTGCGTTGACGACGCCTGTGAGAACGACACCTTCGAGGTGACCAAGAGTTACACCGATGAATCCATAACCGTGTGCCCCGTTTGCAATGTGGAGGCCAAGCGGCTGCTGTCGCCCATCGCGGTCCACTTCAAGGGCAGCGGTTTCTACGTGACCGACAACCGGGCATCGAACGGCACTTCAAGCGGCTCGGACTCTTCCGAAAACGGGTCGAAGTCTGAATCCGAATCTAAGTCTGAATCCAAGTCCGAGTCCAAGGCTGAGAAGAAGTCCGACTCTGGCTCTGACTCGAAGAGTTCCAAGTCGGAGTCGAAGAGCAAGTCGCCGTCGAGCGACTCCAAGAGCACCTCGAAGGCCGCTTCCTCCTCGAAGTAGTTCCGGGCTGGCATCGTTGCCGTAGGTGCGGGGTTTGCTCCGCCCATGACGCGATCACGACCGCAGGGGCGTATGGCAATCTGCCCATCAGCGCTTGCGTTCTGAACCCGTCAAAGGACCGGATTGTCGTAAGAACGCGCTCGGCATTTGCCGCTTTTCAAGCGACAACCCACTCACCCTTCTGGCAAGCGGAAGGGCTGGCTCCCGGCCCTCTCTCGGCCGGGAGAGGGGAATCGATTGACTCGGGATTCGCGCGGTCAGCCAAATTACGGTGCGGACGGAGCAAGCACACCCCTACCGTGTTTTCGCGGATAACATGCTGTCTCACCGTCAATCCAGCGCAGGGGGTCCCTTTTTGCGAGCTGTTGTCCAACGTGTTAGCCGTGCGTCCGTGACCGTGGATGGGTCAGTTACCGGAAGCGCTGGTGTGGGACTGGCCATCTTGATAGGGATTACGCATGACGACGGACCGGAGGAGGTGAAGTATCTCCGGGACAAGATCGCCAATCTGCGTATCTTTCACGGCGACGATGACGACATCGGATTTGAACGATCGGCATTGGACGTTAAGGCCGACATCCTTTTGGTAAGCCAGTTTACGTTGTACGCATCGACCCGAAAGGGTCGGCGACCGGGGTTCACGGAGGCTGCGCCGGGTGCGGTTTCGGAGCCACTTTTTAACCAGATGGTTGACGCGTTCAAGGAGACCGATCTGCGGGTCGAAACAGGCGTATTCGGCGCAAAGATGCTGGTGGAGCTGGCAAACGACGGG
Source organism: Dehalococcoidia bacterium (assembly GCA_046583455.1). Classification (GTDB taxonomy): domain Bacteria; phylum Chloroflexota; class Dehalococcoidia; order Lucifugimonadales; family Lucifugimonadaceae. The sequence continues at coordinate 8,173 of JAYGCG010000078.1, forward strand.
CCGGCAACCTTCATCCTGGACACGGCCGATCGGAACACTCCGAGACGGGGCTAGACTGCGACTTATACCCAGTATGAGACCGGGAGTACCTGCACGATGCAACTAGAGCCACAGATCGAACAGTTCATCCACGACAACCCGCAGGGCGTGATGACGACGTTCCGGCGCAACGGGATGCCGCAGCTCAGCATCGTCACGGTTTACCCGCGTGATGGCGGCGTCGGCATCTCGATCACAGAGACCCGGATCAAGTTCAAGAACCTTCTCAGAGACCCACGCAGCTCGATCCTGATCTCACACGAAGACTGGTGGTCCGGGTTCCTGGTGTTTGAGGGTAAGATGGAGATGCAGCACACAGGCAACACAGACCCGGAGGAGCTTCGATTAGCCCGCCAGAACATCTTCAGCGCAACCACCCGGAGGCGGAGTGCCGATTGGGACGAGTACGACAGGCTCGTAGACGACGATAAGCGTGTCGCCATGATCCTGCGGCCGGACGCTATCTACGGTTCAGCGCTGGCGCGCATGGAGGCGACGCGGGGATAGGGATTCCCGGACAACGCCGTAGGAGCGGCGCTCGCTGCGCCCGGTCGCGGCGATTACAACGCGGGTCTAACACCTGTCATCCTGAGACCGAGGCGAGGGATCTCCTGGCTTTCCGACCGCAGCACCACTCGATCTTGTGGACCTTACTCCAGCGAATTGCCCTGTCGACCAATCGACCTCTACAGACACTGTGATTGCCAACAACGAACGCGGTGGAACGCGAGCCGTGAGATTCCTTGAATCAAGAGCGCGTTGGGCGTGCCGGCTTCGGAATGACAGATGGGGCGTCTCGGACATCGACGAACGGACCTGCATGAATGTCGATTATGAACACGGACACCGCGCCGGGCGCCATCCCGCGGCGCCGACGCGGCGTCACGCTCGTATTACGTCGGGGGCTGTCCGAAAGACTTAACTGCTCTCGTAGTCGAGCGCTATGTTCAGCGCTTTTACGGAGTGCGTTAGCGCGCCTACGGAGATCAGATCGACTCCGGATTCGGCGGCGGCTCTCACAGTCGCTATATTTATATCGCCTGATGCCTCGGTCAGTGCTCGGCCCGCCACCAGCTTGACCGCCCTGCTCATCTCGTCCGGCGACATGTTGTCCAACAGGATGATATCCGCGCCGCCCTCGAGCGCCTCGCCGGCCTGATCGACCGTCTCGACCTCGACCTCTATGCGGAGGTTGTCCCGAGCGTTCTGGCGGGCTCGTCGAACCACGTCTGCGATACCCAGCCCCTCTTCGGCTAACGACTCAAGGTGGTTGTCCTTGATGAGCACGAGATCGCCCAGGTTGAAGCGGTGGTTTGCGCCACCGCCTGCCGTGACCGAGTACTTGTCCAGAGCGCGCAGACCCGGGGCCGTTTTTCGTGTGTCGATGATCCGGGCGTTAGTGCCTTTGACGGCGTCCACAAGCTCGGCCGTCATGGTCGCGATGCCGCTCATGCGTTGCAGCAGATTGAGCGCAGTGCGTTCCGCCTTCAGAATCCCGGCCATCGAGCCAGAAATTCGGGCAATCACCTGACCCGGCTCGAGTCGCAAGCCGTCCTCCATTAGGGGTTCTGATTCGATGCTCGGGTCCACACGTCGGAACACCTCGCATGCGACCTGTACACCCGCCAGCACGCCCGTAGAGCGTGCCACGAGGTTCGCAGCGCCAGGTAGTCCTGATGGGATCAGTGCATCGGTCGTAGCGTCGCCAAGGCTCAGATCTTCACGCAGGGCGCGGTCGATCACGTCGTCTATCACGGCGTACGGGAAGTCCCCGGTAAATTCTCCAGAACTGTTCACAGGGTCGACTTCTAGCCGGACACGTCCAGCATTCGCTGGAGTGCAACCCGGGCGTCGATCGCCGTCTGTCCGTCCACCTTGATCGGGTTGATCACCAGGCCGGCCATCAGACCGTCCAGGACCCAGAGCAGGTAAGCCGGGTGGATCCGGTACATCGTGGCGCAGGGGCACACGATCGGGTCCAGGCAGAACACCGTTTTGTCCGGGTTTTCTTTAGCGAGACGGTTGACCAGGTTGATCTCGGTACCGATGCCCCATGCAGACCCGGCGGGCGCTTCCGAGACCATCTTGATGATGTATTCGGTCGAGCCGACATAGTCAGCGGCGTCCACGGCTTCACGGGTGCATTCCGGGTGGACGATTACGTTCACGTCCGGGTACTTGTCTCGAGATTCCTGAATCTGGCCAGGGGTGAACCTCGTGTGGACAGAGCAGTGACCCTGCCAGAGGATCACTCGGGCACGCCTAAGCGCTTCCGGCGTGTGTCCCCCCATCGGTGCAAACGGATTCCAGACGATGATCTCATCTTCCGGGATACCCATCTTGAGCGCCGTGTTGCGGCCAAGATGCTGGTCTGGGAGGAAGAGAACGCGCTTGCTGCGCTCAAACGCCCAGTCAAACGTCAGATCGGCGTTGCTTGAGGTACAGACGATGCCGCCATTGCGGCCGCAGAGCGCCTTGATGTCCGCCGTCGAGTTCATGTACGTGATCGGGACGATCTCGTCCTCGCCACCGAGAACGGATGTCAGGTCTTCCCACGCATCCTCAACGTCTTCGGTCGGAGCCATATCGGCCATCGAGCAACCGGCGGCCATGTTAGGAAGGATCACAGTTTGTTTCGGGCCGCTAAGAATGTCTGCGGTCTCCGCCATGAAGTGGACGCCACAGAAAATGATGTACTCCGCGTCTTTTTGCTCGGATGCCAGGCGGGAGAGTTTGTACGAGTCTCCAGAGAAGTCCGCGTACTTGAAGACATCTTCACGCTGGTAGTGATGGCCGAGGAGGATGACCTGATCGCCCAGCACTTCACGTGCGCTGGCGATGCCATCGTTGACCTCTTCCGGCGTCATCTTGAGGTACCTGATCGGCACCTTCTGCCATCTGACGCCCGCCTGGAATTCCTCTTCCAGGGTCAGGGTTCGCAGGTTGCCATCTGTTCTGCAGAAGGCTGACTGCTCCAGTTCGGTAATCGGAATTACGATCTGCCGTGAGCCGGTAGTCATGCTGGATATACCCTCAGTCGATCTCCCGCAGCCGGCATTTCAGCCGCCGTGACCTTCCCCTGTAGTGACCAGGGAGTGGTCCCGGTGATGCGCACGCTGGCGAATCCGCCTATACGAGTCTCGAACGTCTCAGAGTGTTCTAGGTGGACAAGTTTATCCGTTCTTGTGCGTCCCGTGTACTTTCCCCTCGAATGCCCGTCGATGAGGACATCGAAATCTCGGTCTGCGTGGCCGGCGTTGATCTCGCTACAGATCGTTTCCTGTAGCTCGTTCAACTCAACCAGGCGACGCTTCTTTTCCTCAACCGTGACGGTGTCGGGGTGCTGACGCGCCGCAATAGTACCCGGCCTTACAGAGTATGCGGCGGAATGGACCTTATCGAACCGGACTTGCGTGAGGATATCGAGAGTATTTGCGAACTGTTCCTCTGTTTCGCCTGAGAATCCGACGATCACGTCCGTGACCATGGCGACGTCCGGGATGATTGTCCGGATCTCGTCTATCTTTCGCAGGTACTCGTCCCGTGTGTACCCACGGCGCATGCGATCAAGGATCACATCATCGCCCGCCTGGAACGGCAGATTGATGTTCTCGCACACCTTGGGAAGCTCGCCGACGGCGCGGATGATCTTCTCCGACATGTCGCTCGGGTGCGAGGTCAAGAACCTGATGCGGTCCAGTCCCTTTATTTCGTTGATGGCATACATCAGGTCTGCCAGATCCTGGGCCGGTTCGAGGTCGTGCCCGTATGAGTCGACGTTCTGGCCGAGCAGTATGACTTCTCGAACGCCCCGGCTCACGAGCATCTCCGTCTCGTGGACCAGTTCTTCTACCGAACGGCTGACTTCTCGGCCGCGCCTGTAAGGGATGATGCAGAAGCTGCAGAACTTGTCACAGCCGTGGATGATCGGGATGAAGGTTGAGACCTTGGGGTCGGCCGGCAACAGATCCTGGATACAGCCGTCGGGGTCGATGCCAATCACCTCGCCGGCCATCTCAAGGATGGGCTTGAACTCCTGGGGTCGTGCCCATGCGTCCACCTGAGGGAATCGACGGCTGAGTTCGTCGCTTTTGGGGCCGACCATGCAACCCATAACCGCTATCCGACGGTCCGGGTTCAGATCTTTGGCCTTCTTGAGATCGCCAAGCAGCCCGGTCGCCCGATCTTCAGAGCTTTGGCGCACGACGCAGGTGTTGAGCACGACCACGTCCGCCCCGCGCGGGTCGTCGCACTCGGACAAGCCAAGCTGCTGGAACCCGCTGGCGAGCC
>JAYGCG010000088.1:0-8784 GCA_046583455.1 Dehalococcoidia bacterium
TTGAGGGCCGTGAAACCGCGCTCAACAACCTCTTTGCCAAGTGCAGTCAAGTCATCCCAGGTATTCAGCGGCGGCACGCCGATCAATTCAGCGTTACCCATCCTGGAACTGCCGCAATGCGACCAGTAGACACGCTGGCGCTCACGCATCGGGCCGCCCGCCAGCTCGTACACCGGCACGCCAAGCGCCTTGCCCTTGATGTCCCACAGCGCCATGTCGATCCCGGCGATCGCCTTGCCTACAATGCCGCCCGGGCTCTGGCGTCCCATGCGGTACATATCCCAATAGCGGGCTTCAACGGGGCGAGGGTCCTGCCCGAGGAGAATCGCCTCAAACTCTTTCGCCGTCTCCACGACTCCATACGGGTTGCGGCCGTCAGAGCACTCGCCATATCCGGTAATTCCTTCATCCGTGCGGACAGCGATGTACTGCCAGGGTCGCCAGCCGGCATCTACGACAAAGGTGTCGATTCCAGTGATCTTCATTCCGGTACCTTTCCATTTGAAACGACCAAGTTGATTAGAGATCGTTGCCGGGCGCAGGTTACACGCCCTGCCACGAGCGCGGAAGCACTATTCCGTTGACCACGTGACCAGCCAGCCCTTTTGCGGCTCGGCCCAACTGAACTTCACACCATCGCCGTTCGGGACGAGACAGCTGGGCATCAGCTCCGCCAACCTCGTCGCGTTTGGCGATCCGGAATTCAGGAAAAGTCGCTGCGTGGAACGCCTCAGGGCCGAGTCAAAGTCCCGAAACTCCCCGTGAGGCCTGTCCTCCAAACGATGCGAGTCGTACTTGATATCAAGATATCAAGCGACTCCAACAGACCACGAAACTCCGGCATGGCCGGGAGCGGTATCCGTTTTTCGCCAAACAGACGCTCGAATAGCTCGTGGAAATTTCCTTGCGGTGGGCGCTCACGGAGCATGACTGTGACACGTTTCCGGGCGTGGTTTTGTAACTTCTCCAGGAACGGAAGGATCGGCGTTGTGGCATACATCACGTGCGAGCAAACAACGTGGTCGCCCTTCTGGATATCCGCGTCCTCCCACGTTTCAGCTACGACCTCGACGTTGTCCACTCCGAGTTCGGAAATGGACGCTTCCATCCCCGCACGCATCTCAGGCGATGGCTCGACGGCGATCACGCCGGCGCACCGGCGAGCGAGAGGTATGGCAAGCCGTCCCCCACCGGCGCCGACATCGATGACTGTGTCGTTCTTATCGAGATAGGTATCGATAACCGGTACAGCCGGATCCAGATCCTCCTCAGCCCGGTCCGGGGGTGCGAAACTCCGGGCAAGGCCGGTCCATGGATCCTCGTCAGGCGGTGGGTCCCGAAAACTATCCGTTGGCGCATGCTCACTCAAAACGAGCTGATCCCATTCACGGGCACGCTCAACGGCGGCCGACGTTATGTGCATATTGTTCTTTCATACATCTGCGTTGATCCAATTGGTCGCCCCAAAATCCTCACGCGCGCCCTCAGGCGTCCCATGACGGACTGCCAACTTAACCCAAAATAACAAACATGCCCTTCATTTCTTCCCGCGGCGTCTCCATCCACTACGAAGTGGAAGGGGATCCAAACGCTCCGCCCCTGATGCTCCACCACGGCTGGACATCCGATATCGAATCCTGGCGCGATTTCGGGTATGTCGGCGCACTTGAAGATCGCTTCAGGCTCATCATGATCGATGCCCGAGGCCACGGGCAAAGCGATGTCCCGGAAAACGCTGGCGGCTACGCTCCCGACCTGTTCGTCGCAGACGTGGAGGCTGTTCTGGATGCCGTGGGCGTGGATTCGGTTATTTACTGGGGCTACTCGATGGGCGCAGCGATCGGGTTTCAGCTTGCGGTCAGCGCGCCGGGCAGAGTTGACCGTTTCATAGCAGGCGGCATGCATCCTTATGGCAACCCTCCTGACAACGACGGTACCCGGGGGCCGAGGCCAACAAAGGCCACTTCAGGGCTCCGCGAAGGGGGGAGGGAGGGGTTTATAGAGGCCCGAGAACGAGATCTTGGCGGCACGCTTGTTCCGAAGTTGCGGAATCGTCTGCTAACGTTCAGCGCGTCCGGGCTGGCCTTTGCGGGCGAAGCATGGGCCGGCTGGGAAGGCGTGAGCGATCACCTAGCTGACATCAAGGCGCAAACGCTGCTGTATGCAGGAACCGGTGACACCGCATTTCACGATGGAGCGCGGCGCGCAGCCGGCGAGATGCCAGATGCATGCTTTGTATCCATACCCGGGATGTCACACGACGCTGGATTTGCATCCTCCCGAAAGGCGCTGGAAGCCATCGGCGATTTCCTCGGGTAAAACGCGTCCAACAGACCGGTACACTCTCACCCGGGTAAAAGAGGTTTATGGAGATCAACAGGGACGCCCCGGTAGTCCTCAGGCACCAGATCGCCGTATTCGCGCCACCTAAACAGGTGTGGGAGCGTATTGCGCAGGTCGAGTACTGGGCGAACTGGCACCCCGACATCGGGAAGGCGGAATGGACGGACGACGAGCCGATGGATCGGCGCGGGTTCTCGTTCGGTGTGAAGATGTTCCGTTTTAACGCCCGGTTGTGGATCTACGACGAGCCTCTCGTAATCGGCTGGGAAGGCCGCCACATGTTCTCCCACCATCGCCAGCTATTCCGGCTCGACGGCGACTACCGCGAGACCGTCATCACCAGTGAATCGTCCTACGAAGGGCCGATTGTGGCAATGATGCCGGATCGCCTGCGCGAACCACTGGACAGGTTCGGCCAAACCTGGCTCGCCGCGATCAAGACCAATATCGAATCCGCACCCGAGAACAATGTCCGCCTACCGGGAACCCGCAGACCGAGGACGCGCAGGTAACCGGATTGTTGCTCGCGGGCCGCCGACCGTTCCATTGCCCTGATCCCAGCTTTCAGGAAGGTAATTCATGCTGCTTGGAGTCGCAGGACTCACACCCGGAGATTGGCCTACGGTCGACGAGAACGTGGCGAAAACCGTCCGGGAACACGGATTCCGGACCTTGCAGTTGCGTGTGCCAGACCCACTGAACCGGGACCCGGCGACCGTCGAACGAGTCAAAAACGCTTTTGCGTCTGCAGGACTCGCGCTGGGACAGACTGTTGGCGAGTATGGGGGTGGCCTTGTCAGCGATGATGAGTCAATACGGCATGATGCGGTCGAGGCGCTGAAACAGATGGCGACCTTCACCCGGATCATCGGGGGGACAAATACATATCTCAGGCCCGGATCGATGAACCCGGGAGGGGCATGGTGGCCGCACCCGGATAATCGTTCCGATCAGGTATTTGATCGCCTTGTGAAGTCCGCTCGCGAGGCCGCACAGGCGGCGAGCGACGAAGGCGTGATGCTTGCCGTCGAGGGTGGCGTGGTATGCCCCTTATTTTCGCCAGAACGAACGCGGGAGTTCTTTGATGCCGTTGATTCTCCTGCGATGGGCTACAACATGGACCCGGTCAACTACATCGCCAATCTGGAAACGGCCTACGACTCGACATCACTTCTGAACGACCTATTCGACCGGCTGGGGCATGTGACCATCGCGGCGCACGCCAAGGACTTCACCGTGGTCGATGGCCTTCTTCCCCACTTTGATGAAGCGGTGATCGGGGACGGAATGCTGGATCAAGACACGTTTCTCAGGCGAATGCTCTCAGTCCGACCGGATGCGCATGTACTGATCGAACATCTCCCGGACGACCTTATCCCGGCCGCACGTGATGGCCTCAATGCGGCCGCCGCGAACGCCGGGATTGAATGGGATGAGCCGCCTGATTGAATGACCTCGGGCATATTTGCATGAATAACCTGCAACATGCCCGATACCGGTATTAACTGAATCCAGAACCTGAGGGCCACTCCATGGGCTTGGACGGAAAACGAATCGTCATTACAGGCGCAGCCAGCGGCATCGGCATGGCTACGGCCCGTCGCGTTGCCAGTGACGGCGCGCGCATAGCGATGCTGGATGTGATGGACGACGCGGGACGTCAGGTTGCTGCAGAAATAGGCGATCAGGCCCATTACTGGCACGCAGATGTCGTCGATGAGCCTGTGGTCAAGTCGGTGATTGCGGAAGCCGCCGAATGGCTCGGCGGTGGCATCGACGTATTGCTCCACATCGCGGGTGTGCTGGACGGCGCAGACGTCGATCTAGAAGTGTTTCCGGGGGAGACGTGGGACCGGGTGATCGATATCAACCTGAAAGGGTCGTTCCTGATCGCAAAGCACGTCGCCGCCGTCATGCGTCCCGCCGGACGAGGCGTAATGGTGCTGACCTCTTCCGGCGCAGGGGTGAAGGGCGGCAGCTCTTCATTCGCTTACGGCTCCAGTAAGGGCGGCGTCCACGGACTCGCCATGGTGTTGGAGCAGCGGCTGGCGCTCTACGGCATACGCGTCAACGATGTCGCCCCGGGCAATATCTACACGCCGCTCAAGATCGCGCAGGTCAGAGAGACCTTCAAGCAGACGGGCGACGCCCAACAGCACGAGCGAACGATGGCGTCCCTGGCGGACCCGTCGGGCGTGGCATCGCTCATGGCGTTCCTGGCGAGCGACGACGCCGATTACGTCCGGGGTACGATCTTTACACGGTAGCCGGGTACACGGTACCGGTATCCATTTATTAGGACCACTGGTCCCATGGGCCCATCTCGACTTCGGTCAAGGCCGATTCCGGGAGAGGGCAACCATTTTTGATATCAACGATTGCGCTTTTCGTCACGTTCCTCATTTCACATAACGAATTCTTTACACGGTTATCCCGGATAGGCACTATACTCTGTTCATCGCCCATATATCTCCGTATTCGGGTGTCGGAGAAGGACCACCGCTCGCTGACGAAGTGAGCCCGGCCTGGCGCAGCAAAGCCCAACGAAAGGCGGTCGAGCAGTGCAGCCGATTCACGTGCGCAACTGCAGATGGCAGGTTGACATCGCAAGTCCCGCGCGGCGGAGGACACCGTCGAATTTCATAGAGCCGAGCGGGGCTTCTGGATCCCATCACACGACCCGAGATAGTTAAGCCGAATCGGGCTCGCACGGCCCGAGGGCCATCCGGCGGTCGCGCCGGTATTGAGGGATAGCGATGGAGTGCGACCGGGAATGGATTTGCGGTCCTCCGGGACCCCGGAGGAAATGCCCGGGTTCCGACGGTGGCGGGGAACATGACATCGCCACAACGAAGAAGTCAGCGCCATTACGTCGCTGGCTTTTCGTTTTTTAGGGGCCGATTAGCTACACAAGACCGTTACACGGATCCGGATCGTTAATCGGGTTTACGCATCCGGGCGAGGATGTGCCGTCCACCGCTTGCCGAGTAACGCGTATTTCCGGTGTTCATGACTTCCACAAGCTGTCGTGCGTCTATCAACCCGGCATCTGCAAGCAGGCTTGCCTCTATCTCTTTCGCCCTCAAGAATCCGAGGGCAAGATCGGTGACGTCATGCGAAAGTTCGAGCTCCATCCCGTACTGTTCGGCTATCGATTCACCCGTCACGTCACTGGATCCAAAGAAGTCCGTCAGAAGGAAAAGACCGCCCGGCTTCAGCACTCTCATGATCTCCGGCGGGTGGTAGAAGCCCTCGGTAGACAGCACGATATCGAACTGTTCGTCGTCGAAACTGAGCGACATATCTCGATCTGTAACGAATCGGCACAGGTCTGAGATGCCTTCTATGTCCGCCAGCTCCTCGGCGGTTGCGATCGCCCGTTCATCGATGTCGTAGCCCCAGACCACGCAATCGTAGAGGGACGCCAGCCATCGGGCGTTGCCTCCAATCCCGCATGCCGCATCGAGGACCGTCATCTCCGGGGCCATTTCGACCCCCTGCAGCAAGATCCTGACGAGTGTCTGGTTGGCGCCCACGTGCTGGAACTCCCCGTACGGCTCTGCATCGGGGCGTTCCCGTTCCTCAAACCACTCCTGAAGACGTTGTGTCTTATTCACCATAATGCGTACTTTAATGGCTCAAAGCATTTCAAGCAGCTTTATTCAGCTTCAAACGTTTGGCGCCCACTCACCTTCGCACCGAATCGCCTCCGCCTCGCCCGGCCACGGCGGGAACGTGGCGATCACGATCTTGAGCGGCGTATCGCCGTCATTCCTGAACTGAAATCGAGTCCCTGCGGCGATACTCGCTCCCGTTCCGGGGGTTAGATCAATCGTCTCCTGGTCCTCATCACGTGACCGCCACAACCTGCCGTTTCCGGAGATGCAGAGCCATGCTTCGTCGACCGTCCTGTGTTTGACCGCCTGCGTGATCTGGCCCGGTTTCAGCGTGCAGTGCACCATGCTTCCGCCGGCCATTACGATACTGACAAGCCGTATCTCAGATCCGTCGGGCGCAATATCGTCCGGCACGGTTGATAGTTCTCGTGTCTCGAACATAGTCATCCTCATCTCCCTCCCAGATGATTGCCGCCGGTGCGGGTTACGATTCCGGACGTGCTTCCCGCGCGACGTTGCGCCGGTCCCATACGGACTGGAACAACCTGAGGAAGTCGGACAGACAGTACGGATCGTCCTTCGCGGCCTAGCGTGGCCAATAACCCGTCCATCGCCTCGTCGATGCCCTTGATGCCATCATCGGTCTCGACGATCACGAACACCCGATTCTTCCACGGAATGCCCACGATCAGGGTCCGTATGTCTGTGATTTTCGTATGGTCCCGGTGCTGTTTGTACTCAAGTTCTACCGGTTATCGGGTATCGGATTACACGGAGATATGTTGATGATCCTCACCTGATTTATCAGTCGTGCGCGCCGATCAGGCTATCAGCAGAACTAACAAGAATCGCCAAATCCCGCGATTGATTCCGCTAGCAGGTAGTTTGCCCCCGGTTCTACATCGGGAAACATAAAATCCTATCCTATGTGTGGAGAACACCCCGGTGCCCAACTACACCGTAAGTCATGCACATGCTTCCGAAGTTCTTTTGGCTCTCGGGGCTCTCGCCGTCGCGCAGGAAGAAGAGCGACCCGTCGGCGAGGTTGATAGTCTTGTCGGCGACGTGATGCACGCGCTGGACAGCTTTCGGGAGTCCCGAACCGAAATGGCCGCCTGAGCCATTCCCGACCGAAACTGATGCTCCGCAGACGTCCCGAATCCGGGGCGTTTTTTATTTACCTTGCGATATGCGCCAGGCCTGCTAGTAAGTGACGAGCGAATGAATCTGATGGCCCTTCAGTACATCCCGGCCATTCAGGGCTCCTAACTCCACAACGAACGTCATCGCAAGCACCTGCCCGCCAACCCGTTCAATCAACTTCGCGGCCGCTTCAGCCGTGCCCCCGGTTGCGAGCAGATCGTCCACCACCAGAACGCTGTCGCCCTGCTCAACGGCGTCCACACGCATCTCCATGCGTCCGGTGCCGTACTCAAGTTCGAAGTCGATCCCGACAACTTCCGGCGGGAGCTTGTTCTCTTTCCGCAGCGGAATGAAGGGAAGCCCGAGTTTCAAAGCGAGTGGCACACCGAACATGAATCCACGTGACTCGATACCCGCCACGGCGTCTATCGGCTCGCCGAGATATTTCTCGGCAAAGCAATCGATCGTGTATTTGAAAGCCTCGGGCGACTTCCACAACGGCGTCAGATCCCGAAACAGGATGCCGGGCTTGGGGTAGTCCGGAATGTCACGGATCCAGTTCTTCAGGTCCATGTTCTGCTCCGTCCGGGTGATCGGATTGGGGACACATCGGCGTCCGAGCGCCGACCCTGCCCAGAGTTTAATCGCCGGGTGGGAGATCAGCCCAGACAAAACCCCTCGGACTCAGGCCGCTTTGTACAGTTCTGTCTGCGGGTAGAAGTCAGACCAGGCAAACCAGAACGCCACCACGGAATGGACCCGCTCTAGCTGCTCGCCGGCATACTCCCCTTCGATCCCTCGCCCCGTGAACGGCAAAAACAGCGAGCCGGTCTTCCTGTCTCTGAGCAGCACCGTCCCGTCGTCATCAACCGCCTGATCAAATTCGAGGCGTGTCCCGTTTAAATCGCGGTTGAAAACAAGCGCTGTATCGGTATCTGGCTGGAAAAACACGACCACATTTTCGCCAGTCACGCGGTCGTTCACGACGGGCGTCATATCAAGTTCAGACAATGGGAACGCCTTCGGTCCGCCATCAAACCCGATGCCAAGGACCTTGTCCTTCCGGGCCAGCCGATCGTCGTTCACAGATTCGCCGATCACCCCTGCATGGTTATTTACGTAATAGCCGTCATAGCGATCTGAAGACCCGCTTCGTCCTTTATCCAGGATTGCGGTGTCTGGATGCTCGCTCACCCACTGTCCAAAAGGGGTCTGCACAAGTGGCACGATCTCAAGCCTTCGTCCCGCGAACTTCCCTTTGACGCCCTGTGAGAGAAACTGGCTCCAAAGCGTTCCGCTCTGATGGTCATACATCACCAGAGCGTTCATGATCAGTTTTCCGGACACCCCGAAGGTGTGTTCCTCGCCATCTATCGTCCGGGCATACCCGATGCCGGTAAAGCAGAGCGGTCACCACGTCACTGCTATCGGTACCCCGCCGACGGTGTCGTTGACGATCTCACGCCCGCTCAGAAACGGGATGGAGTAAGCACGGCTGTCCCCGTTGATAGAAACGCCAAGGCCGGTTCGTCTGCCGTGTACCTATCGGCCTCTGCAGGGGTGATGAACTGTGGATTGAGGATCGCCTGGATACCGTCCCGAGGCAGTAACGTGACGATCTCCAACGTTCGGCCCGGGTTCAAGGGATCATTGCTCGGCACCACAATCGTCTCCTTATCCA
>JAYGCG010000017.1:0-3116 GCA_046583455.1 Dehalococcoidia bacterium
CGCGGTGGCCAGTCTGTTCCACGTCATCGAAGGCAAAGACCCGCGTGGGGTAGTCGGGCTCTGGAAAGACATGGTCGACTGGGTCCACAAGGGCAACAACGAAGGCGCGGTAAACGGGGGGATCGCCGCAATCGACGTGGCGTTGTGGGACCTCAAGGCAAAGCTGAACGATGAGCCACTGTGGCAAACGCTCGGTGCACGCGAAGGCCGCGCCAAGGCGTACGCCTCGGATATCGGCTACAACCTTACCGACGAAGAGCTGCACACCTTTTACTCGCGCATGGCCGATGTTGGTATAGAGGGCGGCAAGATCAAGATCGGGCTGAACATGAAGGACGACCTGCGCCGGATCGGGATCATGAACGATGCCTTCCGCAAGGTCAAAGACCGCCCGTACCTGATGATCGACACCAACGAGTACTGGTCGCCAAAACAGGCCATCCGGTACATCAACGAAATCGAAAAGCACTTCGATATTTTCTGGGCCGAAGAACCGGCCAGGCGCTGGGACTATGACGGCCTCCGGCAGGTGTCGCGCGGAATCACGGCCGCGGTCGCATCGGGGGAAAACCTGAACGATGTCGGGCAGATGTACCCGCTTATATCGCAGCAGGCGATCGATATCGCAAACGTTGGCGTCGGCCACTCGGGCATCACCGGGGCCAGACAGGTTGCCAACATGTGCTACGCCTACGAGATACCCGTGACCATGATGAACTGTTCGGCCGACTTCATGGCACACCTGGCCGCCGCCCTCCCAAACCACAACATGATGGAAGTCGTAGACCCGGGACGAGAAGGTGCGTACGAAAGCTGGGACAGCCACATCGAAGATGGCTGGATCGTGCTTGGAAACAAGCCCGGACTCGGTATCGAGGTGAGCGAAGAGAAGCTAAAGGCGATGCAGGAAGTCGACTTCGGGCGTGAACCCGGATTCCCGTTCCCGCGCCGTGAAGGCGCAGCCCTCTGGATCAAGGACATCAAACCCGGCGAGGTCAGTTGGAAGTAGTTTTTCGGTTTTTATGCCGTTTCCGGCGCCAACACACTCAAAATTCAGATACTCAAAGGAAGGGAAATATTGACTGATCGACTTGAAGGCAAGGTATGCCTGATTACCGGTGGTGGCCGCGGCCTCGGCAAAGCGATGGCCCTCGCATTCGCCGCGGAGGGCGCTAAAGCCGTTGCCATCAGCTACGTCTCGAACGAGGCATACGCGGAGGAAACCTGTAAAGCAGTAGCCGAACTCGGCAGCACCGCCTACATGACGCCGGTCGAGGTGACGGACCGCGAGTCGATCAAGTCGTGGGTGAACCACATCGTAGACGCAGAAGACCAGATCGACGTCCTGGTGAACAACGCCGGGATCAACCGCCAGGGGCCGATAGATACAGTCACCGAGGAAGACTGGGACGAGATCATGGCCGTCAACCTGAAGGGCCCATTCCTGGTTTCACAGGAGGTCCTCCCGCTGATGGTCGAGGCCGGTGAGGGCCGCATCATCAACATTGCCTCGGTCAGCGGCCTGTACGGCGGGCCCACGACGGCGCACTACGCGGCCTCGAAGGCCGGGTTGATTTCGCTCACACAGGTCCTGGCCCGGTGGGGAGCCGAGCACAACATTCTCGTGAACTCGATCTCTCCGGGGATTATCGAGACCGACCTCACACGCGAGGAACTCCGCTCGGGCGGCGGGGCCGGGGTCGTGGCACTGACGCTGCTCAAACGGCCGGGCCAGGTGGACGACGTTTCGTCGATCGCCGTAATGCTGGCTTCAGACGAGCAGAACTACATGACCGGTCAGACTATTTCGCCCAACGGCGGCAGTTACTTCACGGATTAGGTCTTCGTATCCCTGAACCGTAAAAGAAGGGCGCACCGGCCGGTGCGCCCTTCTTTTGACTATTCGCTCGATTCAGCAGAAGCGGCCGAAGAGCTGGAATCTTTCATGTCCTGGCGCATTATCTGCAGTCCCATTACCAGGAACGTCGCTCCCCAAATAACTGCGAAAATGCCGAATAACATTATTCCCTCTTCGGTCTTGACCAGGAATATAGATGTCAGCACCACGGTAATAACACCGATCGCAGTGATCAACCAACCGAATTCCTTGCGCACGATTCCGCTTAAGGCGAGTCCGCCGCCAATCGGTATCAACGAGATGTACGCGACATACGTGGACGTCTGGAACATTCCATACACCGCAGCATGCAGGGTGGTCGCTATTATGCCCGCCGAAGCTGCTTTTTCAGCCATTCCAGCTACACCCGCGCCGGCCGCCGCCGTTGCGTCAACAACATCGCCTGCGACACTGGCCTCGGCCAATCCCATGCCGAGTACGACACCCCACAGGCTCAAAGCTGCAACCGACCCCAGCATTCCAACTCCGAGCCGCGTCCTCGCAACGCCCGCAGGCGCCGCTCGCCACAACCCTATTATCCCTCTTGTATACAGGATGATCCCGAGCAAGATCACCACAGTATAAATCTGTGCTATATCGGCATCAGCGCCTAACGTCGCGATGTATTTGACCGAATCTTCGGGATCAATCGGCGATACACCGTTTGTCGGCAACAGGAAATTGAACACAACCACCAGAAGTGGGCCGATTATCAACGACCACTTCGCGACCGGAGTCATCTTCCCGGCTGTCCCTGACATTGTCATTTCTGCCTCCTGGACCATCACCCGCGCGTCGAATTAACGTCGCTCGACGCGTGCGGATTTCGAATACAGTCTCGCCGTGTGGTTAGTTTTTCCCAGTTTTCTGCGCCCAGTCGGATATTCTGCCGTTGTCAAATGACAGGGACAGCCCGGTAAACGCCGGTGGAGCCCCTCAAAACCTCTACTCCCTCCTGGTTCACCACAACAAACTCCATCTCTCCCCTGTTTCGTGATTCGCTCCACTCCGTAATCCGGCCGTCCGCTGAAATGGTGTCGCCGATGTACACCGGCGCAGGGAACACCCACTGTTGCTCCGTGAATACCGTGCCGGGCCCCGGCAGGTCCATGGCGACCAGCGCGTGCACCAGTCCCACCACGATTCCGCCCTGCGAAATGAGGCGGGCGAACCGCGTCCTGGCAGCAAATTCCTCATCGAAATGAAGGGGATTACGATC
>JAYGCG010000022.1:0-22399 GCA_046583455.1 Dehalococcoidia bacterium
CACGGGCCGTTCTGAACAAGACGTCAACAGCGCCCTATTCTCTCCGGAGCGAAAGAGGCCACTTGAGTCCGGGTTTCAGACCTGGCGCGAGTACTCGAAGATGATTCGCTCGGAACTTGGCCTTGAGATGGACGATGACGAGTTCCGGAAAGTTTTCACGTCGGTCCTGACGCCGTACGAGCCGATGTTTGATATCGTGCGCGCGCTGGCTCCCCGGTTCAAACTTGGCTGCTGTAGCAACACCAGCGGGGCGCATTGGGACGAGATTCGGGCCACCGTTCCGGTGACCGACCTGTTTGGACCGAAGGTACTGTCATTCGAGGTCGGGTCGATGAAGCCTGACAAGCGAATCTATCGAGATTTGATCAACGCCTGCGCCGTCGAACCGGGCCAGATAGTGTTCATCGACGACAATCAGAAGAACGTAGAGTCGGCGACAGCAACCGGTATTCGGGCGTTACGGTTCACCACTATTGAGCAACTTGAATCTGACCTGCACAGTCTTGGAATCGATCTGGGAATCAGCCTGGAGTAGCGACGCATGGCCTCTGCACCGTCGATAGACAACGAATACACGCTGCTGACCGCTTCCCGTCTGCTGGACGGCGAGGGCAACCCTGCTATCGAAGACGCCGCTGTCCTGATCCACGAGGACAGGATTGCGCTGGCTGGGAGCAGGTCCGAGGTCCGGGCGCCGGACGGGGCCGAGGTGACGGTGGTCGACTACGGCGACGCCTCGATTCTGCCGGGGATGGTCGATGCCCACACGCACCTGGTGTCTCCCGGGGACGGCACGCCATCAGACGTTATCGGCCAGGAGGCCGACGACATCCTGCTCATGCAAGCGATCAAGAACGCCCGGACGATTCTCCACTCCGGCGTCACCTCCATTCGTGAAAACGGCGCAAAGAACCACGTGACCTTTTCGTTGCGAGAGGGTATCAATCGCGGGCTGGCGGTCGGTCCGAAGATGACGCTCTGTGGCCGGCCGGTCACGATTACCGGTGGCCACATGTGGTACTTCGGCGGCGAGGCGGACGGAACCGAAGGTGTCCGGAAACAGGTCCGGAAACTCATCAAAGAGGGCGCTGATTACATCAAGATCGTCGCCACGGGCGGCAGCACGATCACATCGAATCCCCTGCTTCCCTCTTATTCCGTTGCCGAGCTACGCGTAGCCACCGACGAGGCACATCGATTCGGCAAGCTCACCGCCGCCCACTGCGCCTCAGCACAGGGCGTTCAGAACTGCCTCGACGCCGAGGTAGACATGATCGTCCACTGTGTTTTCGAGGACTCTGAGGGCCGATATGAATACCGGCCGGACCTTGTGGATCGGCTTCTAAAAGCGGACGCGTGGGTGAATCCGACGCTGTACGTGGTGCAAGCCGGAATAGAACGACTCGCTCAGCGCGTGGAATCTTCTAGCGATGACACTCCCGCGTTGCAAGAGGCGCTTGATCAGCGACGGCGTGGGTTGGACAACCGCATGGAGGCGTGCGGCAAGATGATGGAGGCCGGAGTGAAGATGACCGCCGGCTCCGACTCGCCCTGGGGCGACTACGCGCCGGGAGAGTTCGTTAACGA
Source organism: Dehalococcoidia bacterium (assembly GCA_046583455.1). GTDB lineage: Bacteria > Chloroflexota > Dehalococcoidia > Lucifugimonadales > Lucifugimonadaceae. Next base: position 1,588 of record JAYGCG010000022.1, read on the forward strand.
GGTCCTGATGCTGGCGGGCGCTGGTTTGACCGCTCCCGAAGCGCTGGCATCCGGGATGTCCGGCGCCGCAGATTCGATCGGCATGGGCGATATTTCCGGCCGCCTGGTCACCGGAAGATCGGCCGATTTGCTTGTGGTTGGCGGCGACCCTTCACGGGATTTGAAGGCCCTCTGGGATGTGATCGACGTATACCAGGACGGTGCTCGTGTAGTTCGAGGGGTGATTTGACTAACGCTTCTGATGTGATCGTGGTCGGGGCCGGAGCCGCCGGTGCTTCTGTTGCCTATCAGTTGGTCAAACGTGGCGTCAGCGTCACGATGATCGAACGCGATTCTGTAGCCAGTCACGCGAGTGGTTTTGCGTACGGCGGATTGTTTCCTACGATGGGCGCCGGCATACCGGGCCCGATGGTGCGCCACGCCAAACGAGGGATTTCGCTGCACAAGCGGCTGGCGCCCGAGCTAGAAGACGCCACCGGGATTGATATCGAACTCCGTGCGGTGCGGTCTATTGATCTGGCCGTCGATGAGGACGGGTACAAAAAACTCCAGGAGTCTCTCGCGTGGCAGGCGGAAGAGGATCTTGAGGCCGATTTGCTTGATGCGGAGGGCGTCCGGGCAGAGGAGCCATCATTAACCGGCGAACTGGCCGGCGGACTGATGCAACGGAGTCATTTCGAGGTCGATTCGTACAAGTACACGCTGGCGGTTGTGACGGCATTTGAGCGCGGTGGTGGCGCCCACATACCGGGCGACGTTATCGGGTTGCTTCGGGACGGCGAACGTGTGACCGGGGTGCGCCTCGGGAATGGGTCAGAGGTCTCTGGCGGCGCCGTAGTGCTGGCGACCGGTCCGTGGTCGGGCGACGGCAGCGATGGGTTACCCAATTTCCCGGTCAAACCTAAGAAGGGCGAGATCCTCCGATTGAGATTTCCGGGACGGGACTTCGTCCACCGGATTTCGTTCGGCGGGCACTACATTGCACGCAAGCCAGACGGCCTCGTCTGGGGCGGTTCTACCGAGGAAGATGCCGGGTTTGACGACAGGCCTACGTCTGTCGCCCGGGATTCGATCATGGCGGGGATCCTGGCGCTGGCGCCGTCGTTGGAGAGCGCCGAGATCGTGCAACACACGGCCTGTCTGCGCCCGGTGTCGTCGGACGAAATGCCAATCCTCGGCGCACTGCCCGGTTACGACGGCCTATTTGCAGCGAACGGCGCGGGCAAGAAGGGGATCCTCCTCAGCCCGGTGATGGGTCGAATGGTTGCGGGAGCGATCACCGGAGACGTTGGCCGGGACGCGATCCCGGACGAGTTTGACGCGGCGCGGTTTTCGTACGGATAGTTGGGCTGGCTAAGGCTCCTTGCTATCGATCAAAACGAGCGTTTGAATACTGCATTGTTGTTCGACGCTCATCGACCCGTCGTCCAACAAGTCATCCTGAGCCCGAAGGCGAAAGATCTCGCCGATAGTAGAGCGCAAGTAGATCCGGCGAGCAGAAGTCATCCAGCGGCGAGATCCTTCGTCGCAAGCTCCTCAGGATGACATGTTGATGTCTCCGAGAGCGAGAGGGGGCCAGCGCTTCGTGCTAACTACCCCTCTCGCTCTCGCTCCAAGTTGTCTAGATATAGCGCTATCAGCGTCGGGCCGTGGGTGATCTCTCCTGCAAGAATCCGTCGCTCCACTTCCGCTATCGGAAGACTGACCACCCCTCTGATCTGATCGGCCGAATCGCTGTGATTGGCGTCCCAACTGGTACAGTTTTCGGCACGGAAAACGTATGTGTCGTGCGAGAGGATTCCGGGATCGACATTCACCAGCCCGAGTTGCGTCATGTGACCTGTGTCGAGTCCTGTCTCTTCCTTCAACTCTCGAAGTGCGGACGTCTCAGGCGGCTCCCCTTCTTCACCGAGGCCGCCCGGCAACTCCAGCAACCATCGTCTGACCGGATGCCGGTAAACCTCGACGAACACCACATCGCCCGAGGGCAACACAGGCACGATGTTGCAGACGAAGGGGAACTGCAGTTCCAGCCAGACCCTGCGACCCTCAGAGCCGTCCGGGAATCGCAATTTGTCCAGAATGAGCCGTGCCCAGCCGTCGTCATACGGAGTCGTGCTGGACAGGACTTCCGGAAGTTCGTCCGCGTGCCCGGCGTTTCCGAGAGGCTCAATACCGCTCATTGAGCCGTGTATCCACCGTCCACGCTGAGCGCGATTCCTGTTACGAACGATGATTCATCGGACGCGAGAAATAATGCGCAGTTAGCGATTTCTATCGGCAGGGCGAGTCGACCCATTGGATGGGTCTCTTCCAGATGCTTCTGCGTGTCCGGGTTGTCTCTTAATCCGATAGTCAGGTTCGTGTGAACAAATCCGGGGCAGAGGGCGTTCACTCTGATGCCTTCACGCGCCGTCTTGACCGCAAGATCTCGTGTGATCTGTAGCACTGCGCCCTTCGAATGACCGTACGAGCTGAATCCGTCGCCCAGCCACTCGGGGCGTCCAACAAGACCGAAGATCGAGCTCAGGTTGATGATCGAGCCACCACCCGATCTACGCATCACTTCGACCGCGATGCGGGACGGCAACAACGTGCCCCTCACATTGATGTCCATCACCCATTGCCATGTCTGGTCCTCATCATAGTCCGGGGGAGCCGCGCGATCGGATACGCCCGCAGAGTTCACGAGAATGTGTAGTCCCCCGAACTCCTCGACAACCGCTCCGACAACTCTCTCAACATCGTCACGGCTGGTCACATCCGCCTGTAGCGCGATCGCCCTGCCGCCCGCGTCCCTGATCCTTGCGGCGACCGATTCAGCAGTATCGGCGTTCAGGTCGCAGACCCCTATCGCCGCTCCCTCTCGGGCGAATAGCTCGGAAGATGCCTCGCCGATACCGGAGCCGCCGCCGGTGATAAGGGCAACCTTGTTCTCTAGTCGCATGGAGCGTCCTTTCTCAAGAATGTGCGAGGCCAATTCAGGCGGAGTATGAAATCACGGGATCGGACCCCTGGTACAAAATCTGAATTGTCCGGAACTGACCTTTCGAGGCATCGTAAAGATGGGGAGATTGCCGGTCAACGCAAAGCGCCTGTCGGCCGCGAATCCGCGTATCATTCTTAGTGATGTCTTCCCAACCCGATAACAGCGCGCCGGAACGCCCCACGTATCCCTTCGTGTATGCGCACACTTTCAGGCGCATGTATGCAGCCGTCGTGGACATCGGGCTGCTTCTTATCATCATCGTGACGGTACGTTGGGTCACGGGCGGAAACGCCTTTACGGGATCCAACACGGCCCCTCAGGACATATTCATCCTGCTCGGGTACCTGATCCTATTCACCGGAATCAAAGGGCAGACGCCCGGCAAGATGGTCGCAGGCATCATCGTCGTGGACGATGAAGGGCATGTGCCTGGGGTCGCGGTCGCCATACCCCGTGAAATGGTCGGAAGACTGATCGCCAGCGCAGCGTTGGGATTGGGACTGGCGTGGATCTCGCTCGACGCTAAACACCAGGGCTGGCACGATAAGATCGCCGGAACGTATGTCGTGATGAAGCCGAAGCCTGAACGATCCAAACGACCCGGGCTCGACGGGTTTAATCCCGGAGATTCAAGCGGGAAGCGACCGGCCAAACAACGCCCGTGGCGTTTCCGCCGCAAAGGCTAGCCGTCCCGCAGTAACTCTGAAACCGTTGCTGCAACTGCGTCCGGGAAGTCCGTGTACTCAAGCCCGAGTTCCCTGCTGGCACGCCCGCCGTCGAACTCCGCAGCGCCGATTCGCATAGAGCGAAATGAGCCCACTGGCGAACGTTTTCGCCTCGCCCACGAAACGAGAGACCACGCCAACGCGCCCGGGATCGCGAGCCAGTCCGGCAGATGCACTCTCGGAGGACGGCGGCCAGCAGCAACTGCCAACTCCAGGAAGAACTCCGCTATCGTGACCGTCGGCTGGGCGAGGATGTAACGCTGCCCACTCTCTCCCCGCTCCATCGCGAGCAGACTGCCGCGGGCCACGTCGTCCGCGTACACAAGCGGCATCGGGCGATCCGCAAAGGCGATCACCGGAATTCGGCCACGTACGAACGCGTTGATGAGCTGCACGAAGTGGCGGTCGCCCGGTCCGAAGACGATCGCCGGGTTGACCGTGATGGCGTGCATTTCACCGGCGGCGGCCCGGACCAGTTCTTCTGATTCGAACTTTGAACGGCCGTAACCGGGCTTCCACGGCCCATGTGGCCTGGTGAATTCATCGGCACGCAATCCCGGCTCTGCGCCCAGTGCGGCGATGCTGCTCATGTGGAGGAATCTCTGCACACCAGTAGCCCGGGCCGCGTCCAGGACGTTTCGAGTGCCGTCGACGTTGATCCGGTCGTAGTCGGAGAGATTCCAGTGAAACGGGTCGACCAGCGCAGCGCAGTGATAGACCTCCGTGCAGCCGTCCATTGCGGAAACCACCGATCCGGCATCTGTCACATCGCCATACGCAATCTCCGCGCCCAGCGCCTCAAGTTCTGTGACGGGTTGTCCGTCCCGTCGGACAAGAACGCGCACCCTATCTCCCCTGTCCAGAAGCAGGCGGGCGATTGCGCCGCCGATCATCCCGGTGCCTCCCGTGAGGAGAGTCACTTCGCCCGATGTTCTATGCGGCGGATTTCCTGTATTCATCGCCTGCCGGGCTCCAGTGAATAGATTGGGATAAGCCGAACTATAATAGCCGCCGCTCCCGGGTTGTTTCTGACCCGGCATTCACCCTCTAAAAGGATCATCGATGGCAGTATCTGAAGCGATTCGCGGCCAGATGGAAGGCGCATCGTGGATCCGCAAGATGTTTGAAGAGGGTATCCGCCTGACGGCCGAGCACGGCGCCGAGAACGTGTTTGATTTGAGCCTGGGCAACCCGCTTCTTGAGCCGCCTCTGGAGTTCCGTGACCGGTTGTTGGAGCTTGCCCGGGACGAGAGTCCGGGCACGCATCGTTACATGCCAAACTCCGGATTCCCGGAGGTCCGCGCCGCCGTTGCGGATAACCTGGCACTTGAGTCGGGCGTGGATTTCGAGGGCGGCGACATCATCATGACGGGCGGCGCTAGCAGTTCGTTGAATATCATTCTGCGCTCGCTCCTGGATCCGGATGATGAGGTGGTGATACTGACGCCCTTTTTTGTGGAGTACGTCTACTACGTCAGCCACAACAACGGCGTGCACAAGCTAGCCGGATTCCACGATGACTTCATGCCAGATATGGACGACCTTGCCGCACAGATGTCGCCGCGCACCAAAGCTGTGATCATGAACTCGCCGAACAACCCGACCGGCGTTATCTACCCGGAATCTGTTGTTGCTGAGATCGGCAAACGTATCGGCGAGGCCGAGCGGAAGTTCGGCACCGAGATAGCGCTGGTCACGGACGAGCCGTATCGCAAGCTGATCTACACGGATGAGCCGTATCCGTTCGTTTTCAAGCACCACCCACGCACTATTGTGGCAACCTCGCATTCCAAGGACCTGGGCCTGGCCGGAGAGCGAATTGGCTACATCGCCATCAACCCGGACTACCCGGACAAGGCCGAGATGCTGGACGCGATGGTGTTCTCGCTGCGGACGTTGGGTTTCGTGAACGCTCCGGCTTTGATGCAGCGCGTGGTGGCCGGTATTCAGGATGTCACAGTGGACGTGACCGAGTACCGCAAAAAGCGTGACTTTATCTACAACGCGTTGACTGAGATCGGTTACGACATTGTGAAGCCGGGCGGCGCGTTCTTCCTGTTCCCAAAGTCGCCGCTTAAGGACGACGTCCAGTTTGTCCAGATGTTGCAGGAAAAGATGGTGCTTGTGGTGCCGGGCAGCGGCTTTGGCGGGCCGGGCTACTTCCGGCTGTCCTTCTGTGTGCCGGACCGGGCGTTGGAGGGCTCGCTGAACGGCTTCAGAGAGGCGCTTGCGGAATCGAAGGCGCGGTAGCTCTTTGACACTGGCGGGGCATAGCCTCTACTCCGGGTACTTCCGGTGTAGTTCTTTGTGATCGACCCGGCCTGAGAGGTCGTTGGCCGTCATGACGTTGCTTTCTACCTCGTCCACGGTCCGCATGCCTACCAGCGCCACGTTCACCAGCGGGTTGGACAGTACGAACTGCAAGAGAGACGGTGTGTAGTCGAAATCGTCGTCCGGCCGCACGGTGTTGACCCATTTCTGGAAAATGCCGGAGGTCAGGGTCCGCATCGTCACAACGCCCACACCGGCGTCACGGGCCTCGAACAGGCTTCCAAAGGGGCGTGTCCACTCGGCCGGGTGCTGGTGGAGCAGGTTGTAGCTGATCTGCATGACGTCGAATCTGCCCGAGTCGATGAACCGGAACACGGCGGCGTTGTTGTCCTCGCTGGTGAACCCGACGAAGCGCGTTAGCCCCTCTGTTTTGAGTTGTTCGAGTTGTTCCAGCGTCCTGCCGGGTGCGAAGATCTCGTCGGCTTGATCCGAGGTGTACGAGTTGCCGTGGATCTGGACGAGGTCGACGTGGTCGGTCCGTAACAACTTGAGGCTTTGCTCCACGGACGCCCGGACATCGCCAACATCCCGGGAAACCTTGGTCGCAACGAACACGTCTTCTCGGGCCCCATCCAGCGCCTCGCCGTAAATAGACTCCCCTGCCCCGCCGCCATAGCCAGGTGCGGTGTCGAAGTAGGTGATGCCGAGTTCAACAGCTCGCTTGATGGCTGCTACTACGCCCTCGCGGTCGGCATCACGTGCTGGGTCGTAATCGTCCAGGTATTGCGCCAGTCCCGCAGGCGCGCCTCCGAAGCCCAATCGACTGACCTGCACACCGGTGGTACCGAGTTGCGTCGTATCCAATGGGGCCTGCTTTCGTTTTGATTGACGATCGAGTCGATATTGGTATGAAGATCGCGGCGATCATGTCATCCCCGGGCCACAGGCTCCTTCAGCCCTGAGCCTGTGATCGGAATTAAGACCTGAGCATCCTCGGATATCGCGCCGTTTGCGATCATCGCCGCCAATCCGCCGAACGCTGCTGCCGAGGTCATCTCGCAAAAGATCCCGGCTTCAGAGGACAGTCGACGTTGCCAGCGCAGCATTGCGTCATCGTCAACCGCAATGCCCGAACCGCCGGACAGTTTGATCACATCCACGCACTGCTGCAGGCGAGGCGGATGCGACACGGAGATTCCGCTTGCGATCGTCTTCAGGTCGGCATCAAACGTCCACTCTTCGTCGTTCAACGCGGCCACCAGCGGTCGCACCGCGGACGCCTGCACGGCGTGCAGGGCCGGGGCGGAAGTGATCCGCTCGGACGCCCTCAGCTCTTCGAAACCTTTGAACATGCCAATAAATAACGAGCCGTTACCCACGGGTACGACGATGTCAGTGATCGAGGCGGCGTCGGAACCCACTATCTCGTAAGAGAACGACTTCATACCTTCGAGGAAGTAAGGACTGAGATTGTGCGACAGGTACGGCAGTGAGTGCTCCGCCACATACGAGATGGCGGCGTCCGTGGCAGCCTGTCGTGGGCCGGGCGTCGGGTGCAGCGTAGCGCCGTAGATGCCGATCTGATCGACCTTCCCCTGCGCTGCGCTGTCCGGGAAAAAAACGTGGGCCGTAATCCCGCCGGCGGCGGCGTATGCCGATAACGATGCGCCGGCGTTGCCGGACGAGTCTTCCACGAACTCGGTGACCCCGGCCTCCAGCGCGGCGGAGACCAGCACGGCGGACCCGCGGTCCTTGAACGACCCGGTCGGCGCCATCATTTCCAACTTGGCCCACAGTTGCCGGATTCCGAGCGACCGGGCTATCGACGGCAGCGCCACCAGCGGCGTGTTGCCCTCCCCCAGCGACATCCGTTCAGAGGCCCGGGCAAGTGGGAGTCGGGGCGAGTACTGGTCGGCCGGTTCGTCGTACGACACGTCCATCACGAAGCCGCATGCGTCACACGCGAGGTCGGTGATCCGGGCCGGTTGTGTCGCGCCGCACAATACGCATCGAAATTCAAACGACATTGTCATTAAACGAGCGGGTTGAAACGGGCGTCAGCGTTGGCCGGGCCGCCACTCAAACCTGCCGGAACACCATCGGCTCTCCAGCAGGCAGCGCCAGTCATGAGGCCACGTTCATGGTCGATCAAGATGCCATTCATGCCCCCGGCGACGTTGGCGACACGCACCACCGGATGACCAAGCCCCGACATCCCGATAGTCGGACCCTGACCGAATCCCTGTTCAAGCTCGACGTCCTGGCCCTGCGTCCACAATCGCGGCGCTTCTACCGCTTCCTGGAGGGTCATGCCGTGGTCGATCACGTTCATAATCGCCTGCATGACCGATCCGAAGATGCGCACGCCGCCGGGAGTTCCGATGCCCAGGAATGGTTTGCCGTCCCGGCTAACGATGGTGGGCGACATGCTGCTTACGACCCGTTTATTGGGCAGAACCGAGTTCGGATTTCCGGGGTGTGGATCGAACATCGCCTGCGTGTTGTTGAGCAGGATGCCGGTGCCGGGGACGGTGACCTTGGAGCCGAACAACTCGTTGATGGTCTGCGTCATGGAGACCATGTTGCCCTCGTCATCGGCGGTGGTCAGGTGCGTTGTGTTTTCGGACTCAGAGGTGCGTGTGCCGGCACGTTGTTCGCTGGCTCGTGATATGTCTATTCCCGCGGCACGTTGCTTTGCGTAAGTCTTGGAGGTCAACCAATCGAGCGGTATCTCCATCATTGCGGGGTCGCCGAGGTACTCGAACCTGTCGGCAAAGGCGATCTTGAGCGACTCGGCGAGCAGATGCAGGCCGTCTTTCGTCCCAAAACCCTGCCCTGAGACGTCAAAGTTCTCAAGGATGTTGAGCATCTCGATAATGAGCGTGATGCCGGTGTTGCCGGGCGGAGGGCCGGATATCTCGAAGTCCCGGTAGGTTCCGCGAACGGAGTCTTTTTTAAGGGTGCTGTAGCTCCGCAGGTCGTCGATCGTGATCAACCCGCCGTTGCGCTTCATGTCTTCTGCGACGGCGTGTCCCAGGGGGCCGTCATACAGCGCGGCCGCTCCACCGGACGCGATGGCCTTCAAGGACTCTGCATAGTCGCGACGGACGATGCTCTGCCCTGGCGTGGGTGGCGATCCTCCCGGAAGGAATATCTCGGCCGTCGCGGGGAATTTCCCGAGGTCTCCCTGATGATCCGTGATGAGTCGCACGAGGTACTCGGACGCCGGGAACCCAATTTCGGCGTACCTGATCGCCGGGGCTACAACAGCCTCCCAGGTGAGCTTCCCGTACCCGGAGTGCAGCTCCTCCCACGCCTTCAGGTTGCCGGGAACGCCGACGGCAAGGTAGCCGACCTGGCTCTCCCGGTCCTCGGTGAGCAGGTAGTCAGGCCAGGTGTCCGAGACCGGCCGGTACATGTCGGGGGTCGCGGCCGAAGGGGCGAGGGTGTAGTTGTCGATGCAGACGGATTCGCCGTCTGCGGTGCGCAGGTTGATGTAACCGCCGCCAAATGGTCCGACCATCATCGGCTCGACGACGCTGAGGGCGAAAACCGCGCCTATTGCGGCGTCGATGGCGTTGCCGCCCATGGAAAGCATTTCAAGCCCGGCCGCGGAGCCCATCGGGTGGTTGGTGACAACCATCCCCCGTGATGCGACGGCGGGCTGTTTAAAGGTCTCGAAGGTGGTGCCGGCGTTGGCCCGCCAGTCGGTGGTGATGGTCAAGTGGATGTATTCCTGCGATTTGGTGAGGGGCATTCGATGAGCGGGATTGGCAGATTATATGATCCGCGCTCTACCAGATTCCGCCAGTCCAAGGTTGAGATTTGTCCCGCCTCAGGATAGCTCTCACCTGAACGATCCGTTCACAACAGGTCATCCTGAGCGGAGCGAAGGATCTCGCCGGTCGACGGGCGCACACAGATCCGGCGTAATTGCAGCCAACCAGCGGCGAGATTCTTCGTCGCAAGCTCCTCAGAATGACTTGTTGCGCCGTATTTGCGCGTCACTCCCAGCACGTTCTTGCCGCATCTACGGAGCGGGCGTACCTTACGGCCAATCATCCCTCTCGAAACAATCCGCAGCCGGAGTCAACACATGGACCAGCCAAACCGAGTCGTAGTCGCAATGCGCGAGGGTCGAAAAGCGTACGGATTCCAGCTAACGTTCCCGGCCCCTCAGATAATCGAAATAATGGCGCCGTTGGATTTCGATTATGTGTGGTTGGATTGCGAGCACGGACCTTTCTCGCTTCAGGATGTCGAAGCCGCCTGCCGGACCGCTGAGGCCGTTGGAATCACACCCATCGGGCGCGTCCCAAACATCCAGTCACATATCGTGCTCCAGTACCTGGACCGCGGCTTGAAAGGGATCATGGGTCCGCACATCTCTTCACGCGCCGACGCCGAGCAACTCGTGCGTGCATGCAGATTCGGACCTGAGGGTGATCGGTCTTACGGAGCGAACCGCGGGACCGGGTACGACTACTTCGAGCCGGGTCCAGGCGGATGGCCCGACCGGCGGGAGTTCTACAAGAACGCAAACGACAACATGCTGGTCGGAGCCCTCCTCGAGGACGCGCAGGTGATCGAAGATCTGGACGAAATCCTGGAAGTGGATGGGATCGACTACTTCGGCGTTGGCCAGAACGACTTCGGCCAGTCGATTGGCCTGCCAGGGATGGGAGACTCTCCGGAAGTCGGTGAAGCGAAGGGAAAGATTCTCGACCGGGTTCGGGCCGGTGGAGGCCGCGTTGGTGATGACTTCATGGTCGCCAACTGGGTGCATTCGATGCTTCTCGACGGCGGGCGTCAGATTGTCGCAGGGCGCGACTAGATGGCAGATCACGGAACGGGATTGCTTTTGGTGATGATGGATATCGACCCCGAGCACGAGGACGACTTCAATCGCTGGTATGACGAGGAGCACGTCCCGGAGCGAATGGCGATCCCTGGGTTCCTGACCGGACGCAGATACCGTGCGGTGGAGGGTGGACCGAAGTACCTGGCGATTTACGAGATGGAAAGTCCGGAAGTGTTGGATTCGCCGGCATATATGTACGCGTCTGGTGAGGGACGGTCAGATTGGACGGCGCGTGTGGTAGGACGGGCGAAGAACTACGTCCGGAACGTGTATGTGGAGATGGTCCCGGAGGAGAAGGTGGTCAGCGAGTCGTAGGGGCTGGACTTGCTCCATCCGTGGGGTGTCGGTGTGGGTACCCGTCACCCTGGTCCCTTCCACTGAGAGAGGGGAAATCGCCGATTGTCGAGCGAACAGTGAATAATCGTGATCGCCGCCTACTAACCAGGAGATTCTTCGCTTCCGGCTCAGAATGACAATTTGGTCGCCTTTCCGGTCCCGTTTTCAATCCCGAGGCGTCACCCGCACCGCGGCTCAATATGTCATCCTGAATCCATGCAAGAAAAATCCGCCCTCGTCCGGGATCTTGAGAAGGTTGTCGAGCCCACACACGTGGTGTGGAAGCCGGAAGACCTGCTTGTTTACGAGTACGACGGCTCTATCGACCGTAACAACCCGGGAGTTGTGGTCGTTCCCGCCTCGGCCGAACAGGTGGCGGAGATCATCAATATCGCTCGCAAGCACAACGTTCCAGTTGTGCCGCGCGGCGCTGGAACGGGGCTGTCCGGCGGGGCCATAGCGATGGAAGGCGCCATCGTCCTGGTGCTTACCCGGCTGAACAAAGTGCTTGAGATCGACAAAGAAAATCGGGTTGCCATCGTCGAACCCGGCATGGTCAACCTGGAGCTCGGGCAGGCGGTCGCTCCTTACGGCCTCCAGTACGTCCCAGACCCGTCAAGCCAGAGCGCCTGCACGATCGGGGGCAACGTAGGCGAAAACGCAGGCGGCCCGCATTGCCTGGCGTACGGCGTGACTACCAACCATGTCCTTGGCATAGAGGTCGTGCTGGCGGACGGGACTGTCACGTGGTTGGGCAGCGAATCACGGGAAGTTCCGGGATACGACCTCCGAGGCGTCTTCATCGGCTCGGAAGGCACTCTCGGCGTGATCACCAAGGTGGCTGTCCGGCTGGTGCCGATTCCGGAGGCGATCCGCACGATGGTGGCGGCGTTCTCCAGCGTCGAGGCGGCCAGCGAAACGGTGGCGGACATCGTGGCTTCGGGCGTCATTCCCGGCGCTGTTGAGATGATCGACCGCCTGTGCATCGAGGCCGTCGAACCGGCGTTCCACCCCGGCTACCCGGAAGACGCCCAGGCGATCTTGCTGGTGGAGGTCGATGGCCTTGTTGAGACGGTCGCAGAGCAGGCGGCGCTCGTGGAAGAGCTGTGCCGAAAGCACGGCACGACCGACTGGCGCACTGCGGAGGACGAGGCGGAGCGGGAGACGCTGTGGGCGTCACGCAAGAAGGCGCTCGGCGCGCTTGGCCGACTCGCCCCCAACTACTACCTGATCGACGGCGTAATCCCGCCGACTCGCCTCCCGGAGACGATGTCCAAGATCAACGCCCTCTCGGAAGAGCTGGACATCCCGATAGCCAACGTGCTCCACGCAGGCGACGGCAATATACACCCCTGCATTTTGTTCGATTCCCGAGACCCGGTGCAGGTCGAAAAGGCGCTGATCGCGGGCGGTCGAATCCTGGAGATGTGTGTCGAAGTCGGGGGCGCGCTGTCCGGGGAGCACGGCATCGGGCTGGAGAAGCAGGGTTATCTGCCGCTAGTGTTCACCGACGAGGACCTCGAGGCGATGGCCCGGCTCAAGCCGGCCTTTGGCGCAGCCGGCATGTTCAACCCCGGCAAGATCTTCCCGACAGACGAGCAGCGAACTGGCCTCCCGCACGGCGCGATCATGCAGCGGCTGACCGCGGACATGGTGATTTAGCGGGCGCGCTGCGTTGTCGTCGTCCCCTCTCCCGGTGGGAGAGGCCAGACAATTCAAGCGTGAGGGAGGACGAAGGTTCTTCCGTTGATATGTCCAGTTTGCTGGTCCGCGATTCGGTGAAGGCCCCTCGGCTACGCTCGGGATGACTGACAACGCCGTGGGCATACTGCCGCCCCTACGCGTTGCGCCAGTTCGCTAAACTGACCGCCCGCCCCCATACCATTCTTGAGGTCTTCCTGTGTCACAGTCCGCTCCCGTTCGAATCGGCATCATCGGCGCTGGCGGCTTTATGCGCACGCATATGGACTCTTTTTCGGAGATCCCTGAGGCACAGATCGTTGCATTCTGCCGTCGCAATGAAACGTTGCTAAACGACGCTGCGGAGACTTATGGCATCGAGCACCGATTTACCGACTACCGGGACATGCTGAAGATGGACGGCCTGGACGCGGTAGCGATCATTACGCCCACCGGTTCGCACAAGCAGATATCGCTTGACGCCATAGCAGCCGGCAAGCACGTCCTGTGTGAGAAGCCTCTGGCGCTTGTGGCCTCTGACGCTAAAGAGATGCTGGACGCCGCCGAGGCTGCCGGTGTGGTGCACGCCACCAACTTCAACCAGCGCGGCCGCACACCTGTTGGCCGGATGAAGCAGCACATGGAGGCCGGGTACATCGGCCAACTGTTCCACGCCAACATCTGGTGGGGCCAGACGCAGGCGGTGGAGGACAAGCCGGAGGTCGCATCCTGGCGCTTCAAGGCCGAGGACGGCGGCGGGCCGGTCTACGAGCTGATCCACGTGTTCGACATGGCCCGGCTGATTGGCGGCGAGATCAAGCGAGTCTGCGCCCTACTGACAACATCCGTTCCGCACAGGTCCTTCCCCGATGGCGAAGAGGTCGAGGTGGATGTCCCCGACTCCGGTGGCTATCTGCTTGAGTGGGTGAACGGGGGATACGCAGTGGTGCACACCAGTTTCGTGTCCAAGGGCGGAGACGCTGATGGGCGGACCAATCCCCGCATAGAGATCTCGGGGTCAGAGGGTCGCCTGGAGAACAAAGGCATCACCGAGATCCTCGGCGTCCACGGCGTTTCAGGCCCGCTCCAATACGTCGAGCCGGGACCGGAGTACCCGCAACCCTACCGGCAGTTCGTCGACGCCATCCTGAACGGCACGCCGGTGCGGACCAGTTTCTACGACGGCATGAAGGCGGCGGAGATCGTGGACGCAGCTTTCCTATCATCCAGAGAGGACCGCTGGGTGGATCTGAACTAACCAGGTCCTATCAACGCAGGTCAGAGCGGCAGGCCAGGAACGTTAATGCAATACAGGAAACTCGGACGCACAGGGTTGAAGGTCTCAGAGCTGTGTCTCGGGAGCGACAACTTCGGAAATCCGTTCGGCGCGACGCCGGAGACGAGCTTTGCGATCATGGACCGGGCGCTCGATTTCGGCGTTAACTTCATCGACACAGCCGATCAGTACGCCAACGGCAACTCCGAGACGGTGATCGGTGAGTACCTATCGTCTCGCAAGAAGCGGAACGACGTTGTCCTGGCGTCCAAGTTCTGGACAGCAACAGGTCCGGGACCGAACGACTATGGCACGTCTCGATACCACCTGATGAATGCGGTAGACGCGTCACTCAAGCGTTTGCAGACAGATCACATTGATCTGTATCTGATCCACGCACCGGACATGACGACCCCGCTTGAAGAAACGCTGGAGACCCTTACCGACCTCCGGCGCGCCGGCAAGGTTCGATATATCGGGGTCTCAAACTTCCCGGCATGGTTGCTGATGGAAGGGTTGTGGACTTCCGACAAAAAGCACCTTGCACGGTTTGATTGCGTCCAGTCCGGCTACAACATCCTGAGACCCGGCATGGCACGGGACGTTCTTGAGTTATGCGTAGATCAGGGAGTCGGGGCGACCGCGTATAGCCCGATGGCGAGCGGGATGCTAACCGGCAAACACGATCGCAAATCCGAAGTTCCGGACGCCGATACCAAGTTCGGGGATCGGGACGCGGCGCGCGGCGGAACGCTGGTCAATCGCTACTGGAACGAGGCGATGTTCGATGTCGTAGACGCTCTAGGTGAACTTGCCGAGAAGTCCGGTAACTCGATAATGCGGCTGTCCCTCCAGTGGGTTCGCGAGTCCCCGGGGATTACATCTGCTATCGTCGGAGCGCGGCGCGAGGACCATATCAAAGGCATAATCGATGCGTGGTCGGAGGACGCGTCCGCGGACGTGATGGCGGAGGTGCGTCGGATCGGCGATGATTTTGCCGCAAAGACGCCGTCCGACTACCCACCGCCCTTCGCTATTCCCCCTCTCGGTGGAAGCGGCGCAGCGTAGATATTGATCAATTCGCCCGGCTACAGGTCCAAGTAATACCCTCTTGATTGAATCCTACGAACTCGACGGCATTACGCCGTCCCGGATCGAACGGCCGGACACGGTCGACGACCTGTCGGCAGTGTTGAAAACTGTGCATTCAGATGGCCAATCGGCCGTCCTCTGGGGTGGCGGAACCCGGATGCACGTCGGCAACACGATCGCCCGATACGATGTCGCCGTGGATTTGACCGGGCTTGACCGGATTGTCGATTACCGACCGCCGGACCTCGTGGTGGTCGCTGAGGCCGGCATAACTATCGCCGCGCTGCAAGCGGAACTTGGCAAGAACAACCAGCGGCTTCCGTTTGACGTGCAGTCGCCGGGGGAGGCGACTATCGGAGGGTCGTTGGCCTCCAACTCTGTCGGGCCGTTGCGTGGGCGATATGGCGGAGTCCGGGACTTCGTCATTGGCATGTCGATCGTTCAGGCCGATGGAACGATGACGAAGAGCGGCGGCAGCGTCGTCAAGAACGTGGCAGGCTACGATATGGCCCGGCTGCACATCGGCGCACTCGGGACACTGGGCGCTATCGCCACAGTCGCTTTCAAGATAGGTCCCGTTCCGGAGGTCATGCGTACCGTCGCTGCGTGGTTCGATTCTGCGGAATCAGCCGCTGTTGTCGGGATGCGGATCACCAACGGGGCATTCATGCCGGAGGCCGTGACACTTGTCGCCGGTCAACGCGCAGCTGCGAAGGCTTCAGAACTTGCCGCGCAGAACTCCGGCAAGGCATCAGAGCACGCAGTCATGCTGCTGATCGCACTCGCGGCCGGGCCAGCCACCGTGGAACGGCAGGTGAACGACACAACGGCGACACTCGGTGGAGCGATGGCCGATGGCTTCGTGGTGCTTGACGATGATCTACAGTTAGCCGCATGGTCGCTAGTCGGCGACCAGAATCCGGCTCCAATCCTTTCGATACGCTCAACGGTCAAACCGACCGCGGCCTTCGACCTGGTGGGCACCCTGTCGAAATCAGATAGCTTTGACGATATACACATCGTGGCCCAGATAGGGTTCGGTACTGTTGAGGCGCACTTCAGAGGCGACGTATCCGGAGAAGTCGTCCAATCAGCCCGGGACGCCGTGATTAGCGCAGATGGCGCCTGCATGATTGAGCGTTGTCCGTCCGAGCTGAAAGGTGATCTGGACGTTTTTGGCGACCTCGGCGCGCCGCTTGAGGTGATGCGACGGATGAAGCAACAGTTCGACCCTGACGGGACGCTGTCCCCAGGCCGCTTCGCAGGGAGGATTTAGCGTGACCACAGATCCTCGGCCCACCACAACACGCGCAAGCAACTTTCGGGGCCCCGACGTCCCGTCGCCGGAAGACATGTACAAGTGCGTGCACTGCGGCTTCTGTCTGCAGGCCTGCCCGACCTACCTCGAAACCGGGCTTGAGGCGGAGTCTCCGCGCGGGCGCATCGCCCTGATGAAGGCGGTCGAGGAAGGCCGCACCGAAATCACCGAAGCGATTGTCGGGCACTGGGACAAGTGCTTACAGTGCCGTGCCTGTGAGATCGTATGCCCGTCCGGCGTGCCGTACGGGCGACTCATGGAGGCGACTCGCGCCAACGTGGAAAGCGTGTTCCAGCGGGGGTTCAAGCAGCGAAAAGCCCGGAACCTGGGGTTCAAGGGCGTGCTGCCAAACACGAAGCGCTTGAACCGCATCGGCGGCGCGCTCAGGTTCTACCAGAAGTCCGGGTTGCAGACGATCGCCCGGAAGACAGGCGCTGTGCGTCTCGCTCCCGGCGGGAAGCTAGAGAAGTATCTGCCGAAGCTCAGCGACAATTTCTTCATCACGTCCGGCCAGATCATCCGGCCGCAAGGCGAGGTTCGAGCACGCGTCGGCCTGCTAGGTGGCTGCGTCATGCGGCTCACCCACGCACCCACGCTGGAGGCGGTGACCCGTGTGCTGGCCCGCAACGGTGTCGAGGTTTACGTACCCGAATCGCAGGGCTGCTGCGGGGCGTTAAACGCCCATTCAGGCGAGCGCGACTCCGCACGTGACATGGCCCGCAAGAACATCGACGCTTTCCTCGAGGTCGAGACGGACGCCATCATCGTGGCCGCCGCCGGATGTGGTTCGACCATGAAGGAGTACGACGAGCTGCTCGCCAACGACCCGGAGTACGTCGATAAAGCTGCCGAGGTTGCCGAGCGGACGAAGGATATCCACGAGTTCCTGAGCGATCTGGGGTTCGAGACGCCAACAGGCTCGCTGGCTACAGATGGCACCGACCTCAAGGTCACCTACCAGGACTCATGCCACCTTGGACATGCTCAGCAGATCACCGCGCCTCCGCGGGAGCTTTTGAACGCCATTCCCGGTCTGGAGTTCGTGGAGATGGAGGAGTCGCTGGTCTGCTGCGGTTCCGCCGGCACCTACTCGCTGATCGAGCAGGAGATGTCGACGCGGCTAGGCGATCGCAAGGCCGGCCACATCGCCACTTCCGGCGCGGATGTCGTCGCCACCGCAAACCCTGGGTGCGTTATCCAGATGGAGCAGGCCCTGGCGCGTGCGGGAGAGGGCGCTCAGGTCCGGTACGTGATCGATCTGTTGGACGAGTCGTACCGGCTCGGCGACGACGCCCACTAACACCCCTGTCTGACGGACGTATAATGCCGCTGCCCCTCAATCGGGGGCCAGCTTTGAATTTAATCCCTACCTAACGCTGCGATTGGCCGACAATCGCTCCCCAACACACTGCAACGGAGGCCCACGAATATGGATCTAGGACTCACCGGAAAAATCGCCGTCGTGACCGGCGGCAGCGACGGAATCGGCAAAGCGGCGGCGATATCGATGGCCTCTGAAGGCGCAAAGGTTGCGATCGTGGCCCGGACACAGGCAGACCTTGATGCGGCGGCCGAGGACATCAAAAAAGAGACCGGAAACAACGACATCATGGGCATCGCCGCAGATGTCACGGACGAGGCGCAGGTCCAGAAGATGGTCGATACCGTCGTCGGCACCTGGGGCGGACTAGACATCCTCGTGAACAACGCTGGCACCTCTGCGGCCGGCAAGTTCGAAAACGTGTCCAACGAAACCTGGGACACGGACCTCGGCATCAAGGTTTACGGAGCAATCCACTGCTCACGAGCCGCCCTCCCCCACATGAAGCAGCGGGGCGGTGGACGAATCATCAACACCACGACTCCGGGCGGCAAGGCGTCCGGGGCCGGCTCGCTGCCGACCTCTCTGTCACGTGCTGCCGGCATCTCCCTGACGAAGGCGATGTCAAAGGACTACGCAGCCGACAACATCCTGATCAACACCATCTGTGTCGGCATCCTCAAGAGTCGCCAGCACCGGCGGCGCTGGGAGGCAGCTCACGAGAAGGACCCGAACCTCACGCTGGACACGTTCTACGACAAGATGGGCGGCAACGTGCCGGTCGGACGCATCGGCGAGGCGCGAGAGGCGGGCGACGTGATCTGCTTCCTCGCCTCCGAGCGGGCCAGCTACATTACCGGCGCGTCCATCAACGTGGACGGCGGTTCGTCCCCGGTCGTTTAAAGGCGTTTAGAGCGACCAGCAAAGACAACACGGAAGACCCAGAACGGGCCTCCGCGCAAGTCGATCGCGCGGAGGCCCGTTAGTTTCATGAGAGGAACCGCACCAATGGATCTCGGACTCACCGGCAAGGTCGCCATCATCACCGGCGGCAGCGATGGCCTCGGCAAGGCTGCGGCTACGCAGATGGCGATGGAGGGCGCAAAAGTGGCGCTCGCCGCACGGGACCAAGCGCGGCTTGAATCCGCCGTCGCCGAGATCAAGGCCGCCACGAACAATGATGACGTGATCGGCATTTCTACCGATGTAACGAATGAGGCGCAGGTCGTTCGTATGGTCGATACCGTGGTCGGCACATGGGGCGGCATCGACATCCTTGTGAACAATGCCGGAACTTCCGCCACAGGGAAGTTCGAGGACATCGCGATCGACACCTGGAAGTACGACATCCAGCTGAAGGTTTACGGCGCCATCTACTGCTGCCGGGCGGCGCTTCCACACCTTAAGAAGAGCAGCGCCGGGCGCATCATTAATCTGACGACATGGGGCGGCAAAGCGACCCCGGGCGGGACGATGCCGACTTCGCTCTCACGGGCCGCCGGGATCTCGCTCACAAAGGCGATGTCCAGGGACTACGCAGCCGACGGCATCCTTGTGAACACGGTGTGTGTTGGCGTGATCAAGAGCGGACAGACCCAGCGCATATTCGAGGCCCAACGCGAGGCAAATCCGTCACTGACGGAGGATGACTTCAACGACCGCATCGGTGGGATGGTGCCGCTCGGCCGTATCGGCGAGTCGGAAGAGGTGGGTGACGTTATCGCGTTTCTTGCCAGTGAGCGTGCGAGCTACGTGACAGGCGCCGCTATCAACATAGACGGCGGGCAGTCGCCGGTTGTTTAGGCTTTACGGGATCTAATCCTCGTCCACCATCTCGTATCGGAAATCGCAATGAGACGCGCCCTGCATAATGGTCTGGGTGCGGGTTAGCTTCATGTTCTTGTTGAAGCCGGCCGGGAAGTTGAAATCGCGCCCGCATGAGACGATGAACCCAAGGTCCTGCATGTCCAGCTCCCGATACATCTCGGCATAACGGCATCGTGTCACGTTATAGTCATACCGCTTCTCCTCCATCATCAGGGTCTCGGTCTCAAGCGCGTTGTTTGCCGTCCACGCACTTTTGCTGGCGATGTATGTCGTGAGGTCTTGCGCACCCACCTTTTTAGCCATCGCAGCACCCTGGTCCTGTGCGATCTCTTCGATCACCCGCTGGGCGACCTTGTTGGCTTCTTGCTCGCCGAACTTGTCCTGAAAGGCGCGGATCATCGGTCCCAGGACCATCGCCTCGATGCGTCGTCTGACCAGTACGGGCATGGAGTCAATATCGGCGTCTGTGAACGAACGTGGCTCTTCAGGCATATGGGGCTCCTGTGTGCTGGGCCGTGTCTATCCGATGGCGGGACTCTGAAGTTGGCACGGATTATAGGTGGATATCCTTTGCGACACGGCCGCTTTGAGGTTGTGGCCGGGGTATTTAACATAGCCGCCACCAACGTTTTCCGAACATTTGTTCGCTTGTGACGGTGACCTGACCCCCTTAAACGGTACCAGTCAATAACTTAGAGACTGGACGTTTCCAGAAGGGGGGATACATGCCAAGAAGAGGACATTCGCCAGAGCAGATCTTGAACAAGTTGAGGCAGGTAGAAGTCTCGGTGGCCAACGGCAAGACGGTTGCACTTTCCGTCCGGGAGATCGGCGTCACCGAACAGACTTTCTATCGGTGGCGCAGCGAGTACCGAGGCTTGAGCCTGGACCAGGCGAAGAAGTTGAAACGGCTCGAGAAAGAAAACGCCAGACTCAAGAGAGCCGTTGCGGAGTTAACCCTGGACAAGCCGAGGCCTTATTGCGTTTCGTGGCATTACAGCTCAGTCGCTAAGCCCTTAATATCTCCCGCCGCGCCAGGATACGCTCGGTGAGCGGCCGTATCCCCGGCTCCTGCGTGATGACCAGCGTTTTCGCAGCTCACCCGCAACCTGATGC
>JAYGCG010000028.1:0-4306 GCA_046583455.1 Dehalococcoidia bacterium
CACCGGATTCGCCATGACCAACCCGATCCCTCCGGGCGAACACGAAATTCTGTACAGCTACGCCATCAACTATTCAGGGACCGCACTTGAATTTACGAGAACGCTGGCATTTGGAGTCGACGAGCTTCGTGTCCTGATCCCGCCGGAGTTTGGCGATGTCGTGGCGGATGGCATGGAGCCGACGAAGACAACCGAACTCGGCGAGACGGTTTACAAAGAGTTTTCAGGTACCGGCTACGAGCCGGGCTTCAAGATGAATTTTGCGATCGTGAACCTGCCTCAGCCGGGTTTGTCCAAGCGCATGAACGAGTCGATCCCCGGCGGCAACGTAGTCGTGTTTGGATTCCCGTTTGTAATCGCTATCGTGATGGCCGGCATTGTCATTTACGTGCTCACGTCGAGTCGTCGCCGCGGCCTGATGCCGGCGGTATCGCCGTCCGAGCGGATGGAGATCCTCAAGCAGATCGTGGAGTTGGACGAGCGACTTGAGACGGGCGAGATCGACGCCGATGAACACGATACAAGCCGGGATGCGCTGACCGCTCGCGCCCTTGCAGGAATGGATACCGAAGCGCCTCCGGCCGATGATCAAGATGAGCCTGCCAAGAAGGACGACTCCTCTCCCGCTTAAGTATTAGATGGCGCCGGGACATAGGCGATTATTTTCACGCTCTAATCGAAAGCGCTAGCGGCGTTTGGAGCGTATATGAGGTCGTAGAATTGCATTACGACCCGCCACCAGTTCCGAACGTCTCACTACCTCTGAATGACACAACGCAAGATCATCGGCTTCGCCGTCCTGGTGCCAACAACGCTGATCGGATTACTGCTTATCTGGGCGGTCATTCAGAACGACGGCAATCCCGGCGGACTGGCGGTCAATCAGACGCTCGGTGAGCGAGACGTACCGGGTGCGTTTGGTCAGGAAGCCGCCAGCTTTGAGCTCCCGTCCATCGACGGCGACGGCATGGTGCGGCTATCTGACTACCTCGGGAAGGTCGTGCTCGTTGATTTCTGGTCCTCGTGGTGTCCGCCCTGCCGGCAGGAAAGCCCGGCTCTGGAAGCAGCCTACGAAGATTTTCGCGATCTTGGAGTCGAGTTTGTAGGCATCGCCATATGGGATGTCGAGAGCGAGACTCGGAAGTTCAGAGACGCCTTCGATCTCAAGTACCCGATAGTGTCCGACTCAAACGGCAGGGTTGCCGTCGAATGGGGTGTCGTTGGAATACCCGAGAAGTTCTTTGTGGATCGCGAGGGTCGGGTCGTGAAAAAGTACGCCGGGCCGATGACGCGCGACAAGCTCGGGTTGGAGCTGCGAGAGGTCCTGGCGATGAGCTCGGAATCGGCGGCGGTGCTTCCGTAGATCTAGCCACGTGACCCCAGGGGCACCTGGATGATGCCGTGAGGGTCTCGAAGGACCGAATTAGGGCAACAACGCGCTGGCGTCATGCCACTTTCCAGAGCGGCACACCCCACTCCCTGACCTTCTCCCGACCGGGAGAACGGATTCAAGAACTCGCTTGCATATGCGGAGCAAGCCCAGCCCCTGCACGTTTATGTGACTAGGCGCGATATTTTGATCGCACTTAGTTCATGTACGACCCACCGTTTAGGTTGATGCTCTGGCCGGTGATGTTTTTGGACCTGTCAGAGGCCAGGAATGCAGCGAGTTTACCGACGTCTTCGGGCGTTTGTTCCCTGCCGAGCGGTGTCGACGCTTCCAGTCGTTGATCGAATACCTGCCGGCCGGTCAGGACGGTCTCCCCGGATTTGATTAGATCACGCTCTGCGATCTTCTCCCACAGCGGGGTCCACAACAGTCCCGGACATATGCAATTCACGTTGATGTTAAACTCCGCCAGCTTGAGCGCGAAGCCCTGACTGACGTTGATCGCCGCGGCCTTGGAGGCCGAGTAGTGGGCTAAACCGCCTGTCCCGCGTCTGCCCGCTCCTGAAGCAATATTGACGATTCGCCCTGAACGACGCTCCGTCAGATGGTCCTGAAAGCTGGACGTCGTGTTGACGATTCCCATCACGTTGACGTCGTAAGTCGCCTCCCAGTCCTCAGGACTTGGGCTGCTGCGCTGCCACCAACCGGGAGCGCCGCCGACGCCTGCGTTGTTGACCAGGATGTCGATGTGGCCAAGCTCAGTTATCGCGATTGAGGCCAGTGCGTCCGTCGATTCCCGGTCGGTAACATCGGCTTGTACCGCGAGCGCGCTCCGGCCAGACGACCGGATCTCGTCTGACACAGCCTCTGCCGCGGCAAGATCAATGTCCGAGACCACGATGGCAGCCCCACGCTGCGCCAAAACATGCGCAATGCCCCGCCCGATTCCGCTGCCTGCGCCGGTAACGACTGCGATTCGATCATCCAGTTCTGGCACTCAAGGCCTCCCAGTTCCGGCTCTTGAAATAGTGTGAAATTCAGGCGTCTTGACGCCTCAGTTCAGGAACGCGCCGCCGTCCACATTGAGTGATTGGCCGGTAATGTTCCGGGCGTCTTCTGACACGAGGAAGACGATGGCGTCCCCGATATCCTCGGGCGTCTGTTCCCTGCCGAGCGGCATCATGGCCTGAACCGTGCGATCAAACACCTGTCGGGCCGTCAGACCCTCGTAGTCCGGATTTGCGAGCGCATACCGGGCGCCCACCTGCTCCCACATCGGCGTCCAGAGGAGGCCCGGGCACACGGCGTTTACGTTGATATTGTCCCGTCCCAGTTCGTTTGCAAGCGACTGCGTGTAGTTGATGACGGCCGCCTTCGTGGCCGAGTAGTGCGGGAGCGATGGCCGGCCCTGTCTCCCCGCGATGGACGCCAGGTTGACGATCTTCCCAAATCCGGCTGACTTCATGTGCGGGACCACGGCTTCCGTCACGATCGCCATGCCCTTCACATTCACGCCAAAGGTGAAGGCCCAGTCTTCTTCCCGCGAGGTCTCGTGCTCAAACCATCCGGGCGCACCCGCCACCCCGGCGTTGTTTATCAGGACATCGATCTTGCCGAACTGGCTGATCGTTTCTGACACCATCCGGCTCACGGCTTCAGGGTCAGTAACGTTGGCAGGGATCCCGACGGAGCGAACGCCCATCGCGGCGATCTCAGTCGCGGTGCGCTGGCAGGCGTCGGCGTCGATGTCTGAGACGACTATGTCCGCGCCTACCTCGGCCATCTTTATCCCGATGGCGCGCCCAATGCCGGTCGCTCCGCCGGTCACGATCGCTACGCGTCCGGTGAGGTCTCCCATCTGGTCCCCATTCTGTTCCCCACTCTGTTCCAAGGAAATCTCCAGTTTGTTGGTTCTAACACGGGCGCCCGGATTATACTTCCGGTCCAATTTCTAGAGATTTTCAGAGAATCAAGTTTCGCAACAACCCCGGGATCGACGATTTCAAACCAGTGGCTATTTCACGTTCAAAAGCACTTGAGCACGCCTACAAGGTTCTGGAACAGCCCCGCGCTCACATGCGGTTAACGCTGACCCAGACCAAATCAGGATTGTCTCTCTACTACAACGGCCGCGTCATGACGCGCGTATTCGTCAACCGAAGCGGTCTCTCGGCGGCGGCGGCGATGGGCGAGGCACTACGTGTGCGGGTGCCGAAACTGGGGGAGAGCGTAGAAGCACGCGTCTCGTCCGGGGTCGTGTTCAGAGTTCTGGCGCTTTCGGCGCTCGATTATCGCAATGAATTGTCATTCCAGCTTGCCAGCCGCCTGATCGCCGAGGCCAGAGATATGCAGGGAACGCGGGGCACCTCGGAAGCGTAGATACTTCATCACGTTGCGCTCGGCGCGGTACGTTGCGGGGGCTCGTTGCTACTTGGCGGGGGCATTTCTAGAATTCACCCTGGATTCGATTCACTATCTGAACGTCAGAACACATGCCACTTCAAGATCTGCCGGCCGGACACGAGTTCCCGCCCGAGACTCTGACAATTAGCGAGGCCGAGGCCGCTGCATACGCGGCGGCCGTTGGAGACACATCTGCGAATCCATCGGAGCGCGTTCCGCCTATGGCGGTCATCGCCACCGGGTTGTCGCGCTTCATCAAACACCTCGGGCTGGCGGACGGCACCGTTGAAGTGGTCCACGCATCGCAAGAGATATCGTTCGATCGGCCCGTGACCCCGGGAGAAAACCTTGAGATACGGGCGACACTGAAGTCGAACGCCGAACGCAGGGGAAGCCGTTTCGCCACGGTGGAGATGATCTTTGTGGACGGTACCGGTGTACAGGTCGCGAGCGCGAGCAGCCTGATACTGGTAAATGCGATATGACCAGCCAACCCGGCGACAGGCTGAATTC
>JAYGCG010000100.1:0-5234 GCA_046583455.1 Dehalococcoidia bacterium
AACCGGAGCCATCGTGGAGGCGCTGCTGCAGCGAGGTGTGATCATGGTGCCGTGCGGACGGTACGGAAACATCGTTCGCGTGGTGCCGTCCCTCACGATTCCTCGGTCGTACCTCAACGCAGGCATCGACATCATGCTGGATGTGTTGCGCGACGCTCAATAAGCGTCGGCCGACATCCGCCACGGGTTGATGACCTCCCACCCCCGGCGGGCGTCGCCCCGGCCCACGTCGATTGAATATTTCCAGGAGAGAAAAATGAAGATACGGATTCCAACCAAGGCGGCCGCCCTTTTTCTGCTTTCGCTTTCAATGATGCTGTTGCCGGCTTGCACGCAAGGCGATGAGACTGGAGTCGGGGTCCCGGAATCCCGACTTCCGTCGGGGGACACTCCGCAGTCGGATGGCACCGAACTGGTGTTTTCGAGTTTGGAAATCGATCAGACGAATCGTGGCACCATCAACATCAACGGCTACGACCGACATTTTTCAGTCACGTTTCCAACCTCATATGACAACGAGGAAGCGTATCCGGTTGTTCTGTTTTTTCATGGTTGTATGTGTGGTGCCAATGTCACAGACGAAACCATCTTGAGCTACTTGGATTGGAAACCAAGATTGGAACCATATGAAGCAGATTTCATCACTATCAAGATGTCTGCCTATTCTGAGAAAAAACCGGATGTTGCCCAAGACGTGGATGAAGGTGGAGCGCGCGGTATGTGGTTCTGGCATGAAGCGTTCGATTCAGAGCGTGACGATTTCGCATTCGTTCATAGGCTGCTTGAGGAATTACAGTCGTCGTCTCATATCAACATCGATCCGGACAACATCTTTGGGGTCGGTCATTCATCAGGGGCGATCTTTTTGCTCTCGTACGTCTTGGGTGGTCCAACCGATCTAACCGATGTCAGCCTAAGTGACACCTATTCCTTCAAAGCCATTTCCGTATCGGGCGGTTCGACGTTGCGGAAAGGGATTGTCGATTTCAAAGAAAATACGCCTAGCACATTGCCCTCTGTTTTACACATCCAGGGCGAGCGGGATAAGGGGCTGTGGTTCAACGGTCAAGAAACGGGCAAGAGAGGAATCAATTTCCTAGAGTTCGCCACTCCTTTCCCGCCAACGATTGCTGACGGTCTGCGATCCACAACGCATGGGCTCACATACTCTGCGTGGGACGAGAACACGCCCTCAAATCCGAGTACCTTGGAAAGATGGGCCGAGCATCTCAATCTCGAGTACTCAGGGTACGAGGAATATTCTCAGTATTTCGTCTATAATTTCACGCCGGTAACGACTGCAGAGAAAGTGCTCATCGGCATTAGGATCAAAGATTGTGGGCATGGTTTTTCGGCGGATCGATATCAGTCTGATTTCTTCCGAGTATTCTCACAGCAAAATGGCGATTCGCGAGGCTACGACAGCGAGATATCTCGAGACACCGCCATGAGTTTTTGCTGATACCAGCGATTGTCATGCATCGCAAAGTCGAGTGCGACGCGAGAGTTCATGCGGCCTCTTAGTCTCCGGTTCCTGCCATCAGCCGCTGCAACGCGACCTCGAGTCGGCTCAACTCTTCGGGCCGCACGGCTGCGGCGATGTATCGATCGGGTCTGACGAGCAACACGTCGCCGCGGTGCTGCCGCAGCGTTTCGACGAACCTCGAGTCCCGGAGGACCACGGCATGCCCGTTGGCGTCGGACGCATCGCTCGCCACCGAGACGGCTTGGACACTCAATCGATGCCAGAGCCCGGTCCGAACGACCGCCTGCAAATCGGTCGCGGGACAGTCGAGGCCGACCAGCGCAAACCCCGGTCCAAGTACCTTGTCCAGCAGGACGTCGTCCCCGCTGGGTGTGCGCACGAGAGGCTGCGACAGCATGTGTCCGACGAACGACCGTCCGGGTCGACCGCCGCTCGGAAGCAGAAAGCCATCGCGAAGCACTGCACGAGGGATGTAGCGCATCCCGGTGATGTACGGGCCCGTCACCGGTGCTCGCGACAGAACCCAAAACGCTAGGTCCCGCAGGTAGGCCAGCCACGTCGTGGTGAGGTTGACGATGCGGCCGAGCGTGACCGAGATGTCGATAACTGCCTGACAGTGCGCGCGCCGCTCGAGATCGTACGTGTCGAGTATATCTGGCGTAGCATGCCCTCTCAGCACCGCGGCAATCTTCCAGCACAGGTTGGTCGCGTCACGGCTGCCCGAGTTCATGCCCGACGCGCCGAATGGCGGCATCAGGTGGGCGGCGTCACCCAGGAGAAACGTCCGGCCGACGCGCATGTCCCGGACCAGCAACGCATGAAACGTGTACACGGCCTTGCGAAAGATCTTCACGTCATCGAAATCGCGGTACGGCGCGAACAAGCGTCGCAACGAGTCGTCCTCGAGGATCGTGTCGGGATCCTCACCAGGCAGGAGCATGAACTCGAAGCGTCGACCGGATCGCGGGCCTGGAATGCTGTCGGTCGGGCGCTGCGGGTGGACAAAGTACTTGGAGAACGGGCTCTGGTCCGTGTCGTCGAGCATGTCGATGACGGCCCATGGCTGCTCGTACGACTGGCCCTCCATCGGCATGTCGAGAAGTTTCCGTACCGTGCTGCGACCACCGTCACATCCGAGGACATAGTCAGCCACGATCTCGTGGCGCATGCCGTCGGCGTCGACGACCCCAGCCGTCACCTTGCCGTCGCCCTCCGTGAGGTCGACCAGCGTACGCTCGAAGCGGACCGACGCCGAGTCCCATCGCTCGATACCCTTCGCCAGCACCTGCTCGAACTCGGGCTGCCAGATCGCCGAGCGGTTGCCATACCCGTTCGGCGTGATCTGTCCCTTGATCGCGGCTATGCGAAATCCGAGCCTGGAATAATAGGTGACGCCGGCGGCCGGAACGCAGTTCTCGTATACCTGTGTGGCCAGTCCCACACCGTCCAGCGTTCGAAAGAACTCATCGTCGATATAGATGCCCTTCGGGATCGTCGACGTCTGGGCATCACACTCCACGACGAGCGTCTCGATGCCGTACAGGCCGAGTAAGTTGGCGGCGGCGAGACCGGTAGGCCCCGCCCCGACAATCAACACCTGGGTCTGGGTCAGGGGTCGGGGGTCGGCTGCGTCATTGCGGCTTGCCGAAGTTCGAGCGTGGCGTACGCGGTTTCGTGAAACGGCACGTCGACGCCAAGTTCGCGGCCAAGGCGGACGACCAGTCCACTCAGGTAGTCGAGTTCCAACGGACGCCCGGCGCGTAGGTCGGCCAGCATGGACGGCGTGGAGTCTGGGGACATCGAATCGGCGACCTCCATCGAACGCTCGACGATGTCGTCCGCCAGACGCACGCCTTTGGCGCTGGCGACAGCGGCTGTCTCACGCATACCGCGTTCGAGCATGGCTCGCGTGTTGGGCGCCGTCCGCAAGGGACCAGTCGGCTGGTCGGTGAGACAGCAGGCGGCGCTCATCGCCGAGAACATCACGAACTTCGACCAGAGTGCGGCATCGATGTCGTCGACGCTCTCAGCGTCGACCCCGGCCGCCGCGAACGCATCCGCTAGCTCGCCCGACCGCGCGCGCGCGACACCCTCCCGGCCGCCCAGTTCTAGCCGCAGCACCGTGCCGAGATGCACCACTCGACCTAGCTCCCGGCGGACGGTGTTGCCGTAGACCACAACCCCGGCCACCTGTCCGGCCGGTACCCAGGGCGCGAGCCGGTCCATTGCATCGACGCCGTTCTGTGTGCACAGGACGACGGTGTCGGGCCCAACGAGCGGCGTGAGCGATGGGCCGACGCTCTCGACATCGTATGCCTTGACGCACAACAAGACCGCATCGACGACCCCGACCCTCTCGACACGATCGGTGGCCGTGACCTTACGGAGGCGCACGTCACCCAGCGCACTCTCGACGCGTAACCCAGAGCCTCGAAGGGCCTCGAGGTTGGCTCCCCGGGCCACGAACGTGACATCGTGACCTCCGGCCGCCAGTCGCGCTCCGTAGTAGCCGCCGACGCCGCCGACGCCAACGACCGCTATGTGCAAGGGCCCCTCAGCCAAGGCTACGCGTCCATCTTCCGCTGCATCTCGGCCTCGAACTGCTCGCGCGGCATGAAGCCAGGATCGTTCCGTATCGCGTCGAGGGTCGTGCGCATGATCTCGTCGTTGGACATCCCGAGGTCGAGTTCGTCGCCATGCGGCTGCGGCACGTGCCACGGAGAATCGAGATACACCTCGACCCGGTTGCCTTCCGGGTCGAGAAAGTAGAGCGACCAGGCGTTCCCATGGTTGATCTGCACGAGATCTCTGACGGCCTCGGCCGTGACGCGCCGCGACATCTCACGCAGCTCGTCGAGCGACGCCACGGCGAACGACATCTGATTCACGACACTGTAGGTCTCGTCCTCGGGTCGACCGGACGCGAGCGCAAGCTGATGGTGCATGCCCGGCCGGCTGCTGAGGAACACCAGGTCGATCGGAAATCGAAATGCCTTGCCACGATCGGTGACGACGAGCCCCATGACACGCGTGTAGAAGTCTTCCATGGCATCCATGTCGTGAACATAGATGCCCATGTGACTGAGAACGGGGCGGATGGGAGGGGGTGATTGCATGGTGTTATTGGCGTGGAAGGTAAGGTCCCAGGGGGTCGGGGTTCCGGGGTGCCGTCGTTCTTGGGGCGCCTGGCGTCATCTGAACAATCACGTCACTTCCCCACCACATGCTGCAGCGTCCCGACCCTTTCAATCTCAACCTCCACCTCGTCGCCGACTTTCATGAACAGGGGTGGCGTGCGCTTGAAACCGACGCCGCCTGGAGTCCCGGTGACGATGACATCGCCCGGCACCAGAGTTGTCCAGGTAGAGCAGTACTCGATGAGCTGGGCCACGGAAAACACCATCTGTCCGGTGTTGGCGTGCTGCTCGACCTTGCCGTTCAGCCGAGTCGTCAGCTCGAGCGCTTGCGGGTCTGGAACCTCGTCGGCTGTCACCATCCAGGGACCGAAGCCGCCAGTTCGGTCGAAATTCTTGCCGGATGTGATCTGTCGCGTGTGGCATTGCCAGTCCCGGATGCTGCCGTCGAAGTAGCACGAGTAGCCGGCGACGTGGTTGAGCGCCGAGGCCGCCGGAATGGCGCGGCCACCCGTTCCGATGATCGCCGCCAGTTCGCCTTCGAAGTCGAAGTTGTCAGACACACTCGGCATCAGCAGCGGCTGACGATGTCCGCACTGCGACGGAGGGACCCG
>JAYGCG010000004.1:0-10267 GCA_046583455.1 Dehalococcoidia bacterium
GTTTTGCCACCCTTGCCGAACACTGCGATACGTCGTCCGAGCGGGTTGTTCCCTGAGTCTGGATCGGGCGTGGCCTCAACCATTCCAGCCTCCATACCTGTACCCGCAAGTTATAGGACCCCGCACCGAGCCGAAGCCAACAAGGGCCGTCGTCCCGAAAAGACGACGGCTCTAAGGTATCTCTTCTCTCCGGCGCGATAAGCGCCAGAGTACGCCCCTGTTGGGCTTACCTATTCGGCTGTGGCGTTACCCGAAGGTACGGTTTCACAGCCTTGTAGCCTTTCGGGAACATCGTGTCGGCGTCCTCGTTCGAGATCGCTGGCAAAATCACCACATCGTCGCCGTCTTTCCAGTCAACAGGCGTCGCAACCTTGTGGCTATCCGTCAGTTGCAGTGAGTCGAGCACCCTCAGGATCTCGTCGAAGCTACGTCCGGTAGACGGCGGGTAGGTCAGCGTCAACCGCACCTTCTTGGCCGGATCGACGATGAAGACCGACCGAACGGTGGCGGTAAGTGCTTCGCCTTCCACCATGTCGTACAGCTCTGAAACCTTGCGGTCCTCATCGGCAAGCAACGGGAAGTTGATGGCCGTCCCCTGGGTCTCCGCGATGTCCGCCACCCAGTCGTTGTGGGAGCCGATGGGGTCAACGCTCAGCCCGATTACCTTTGTGTTGCGCTTGTCGAACTCCGGCTTTAGTCGAGCGACCGTGCCGAGCTCAGTCGTGCAAACGGGCGTGAAGTCCGCCGGGTGCGAGAAAAGGATGCCCCAGCCGTCACCAAGGTAGTCGTGAAAGCTAATCGGGCCTTCCGTTGATTCCTGCGTAAAGTCAGGCGCGGTGTCACCCAGTCGTATGGTCGCCATTTCGAAATCCTTTCGATGTCTCCGGCATCCGGTACCGGTTAATGCCGAAGCAATAACTGAAGGACAATCCGACCAACACACTGGTAACGTCGCAGTAACCCGACGACCACGTGATGACGTTCCTCCCGGGAGCCTGAAGCTCAATCATGCAGCGATGCCAAACCGTATCGGCATCAATTTCACCCCGGAATCGGACACGATACCATCGATGAAGTCCTAAATGACCCCCGACAACGGACATTCGCGCTGAGCGGTGGAATCGTGGGCATGTCATGCGTCCGGGCGTAATATGGCGTTTACTGCCGCACCGGCGGCCGAGCCGAGCCCCGTTTCTTGATGATCCGCACCTCCCAACCCGGGATTAAGGTCTGATCCAAACTCAAGATCGGAGGTAATTTCGCGCTCACCCCCGGACGCCATCTTTTCAAACCATCACATGGAGATCTGAATGCCCCAGCAGGCCGATGGCCCCACCCGACTCGAACGTGACTCGATGGGCGAGCTCCAGGTGCCGGCGGGCGCCCTCTACGGAGCGAACTCACAACGAGCAAAGCTCAACTTCCCGATAAGTGACCTGAAATTCAACCGGTCCTTCATTAAGGCGATGGGACAGATCAAACAGTCCGCCTCCCGGGTCAACCGAGACCTAGGTTCGCTCGAACCTGAACTTGGCGAGGCTATCGACAACGCCGCCCAGAAGGTGATCGACGGCGAGTACGACGATCAGTTCGTGGTCGACATCTTCCAGACCGGTTCCGGTACCTCCACCAATATGAACACCAACGAGGTGATCTCAAACGTCGCCATCTCGTCGCTCGGCGGAGAGCTCGGCTCCAGGGACCCGGTGCATCCCAACGACCATGTGAACAAAGGACAGTCGTCAAACGACGTCATCCCGACCGCCATCCACCTGGCGGCCGCCGGAGCGATCAAGGACGGGCTGCTCCCGGCGATGGCCGAGTTGGAGGACGCGCTCCGAGCGAAATCGGAGGAGTTCTGGCCCATCATAAAGACCGGTCGCACGCACCTGCAGGACGCCACTCCTATCCGACTCGGCCAGGAGTTCTCGGGCTACGTCGGGCAGCTTGAATATGGACGCCAGCGCGCCGGAAAAGCCCTCGCAGAGCTAAGCGTTCTGGCCATCGGCGGCACCGCCGTTGGAACCGGGATCGGCATGCACCCTGAGTTCGCTGATCGCATGATCGGTAAGCTCAAAGAGATGACCGGGCTTGACCTGAGTGAGACCGCCAACCACTTCCAGTCACAGAGCTCACTCGACGCAATCGTCGAGGCCAGTGGATCGCTGAAGACCATCGCAGTCAGCCTTATGAAGATCGCCAACGACATCCGGTGGCTCGGCTCCGGCCCACGCGCCGGAATCGGCGAGATAGAGCTTCCGGAGGTACAGCCGGGCAGCTCCATCATGCCCGGCAAGGTGAATCCGGTTATTGCCGAGTCGGTCACGATGGTCTGCGCGCAGGTAATCGGGAACGATACGACCATCGCCATCGCCGGCCAGTCCGGCAACTTTGAGATCAACGTAATGATGCCGGTCGCCGCATACAACCTGCTGCAGTCGATCGATCTCCTCACGGCGACATGCCAAAACTTCTGCCGTCAGTGCATCAGCGGACTCAAAGCGACCTCAAAGGGGCCGGACATGGTCGAGCAGGGATTGGCGATCGGCACGGCCCTCGCTCCGGTGATCGGCTACGACAAGGCGGCCGCCATCGCACATGAAGCGTCTGAAACCGGCGAGACCATCAAAGAGGTGTCGCTCAGGGTGACGGGACTCACGGCGGAAGAACTCGACGTGATCCTCGAACCCGGCGCCATGACCGAACCTTCCTGAGCCCCCGCAAGCAACTTGAGCGATACCGCAGGCGACCCACCAGATAACGAGCAGATCCCCGGCAGCGGGGATAGGTCCGCGCCATCCGGCGGCGCAGACTCCGGACTGGGAGGCGCCGCGCCCGTACCAGGAGCGGCAGCAACAAGTAACGCTCCGCGCAAGAAAAAGATGTTCTACGGATGGTGGATCGTCATCGCCTCTGTGTTCTCAAACGGCACCGGAGGGGCGATCCACTGGCAGGGATTCGCCGTCTTCTTTCTGCCGGTCACCGAGAGCCTTGGCCTGAGCCGATTCCAGACCTCGCTCGTATTCTCATTTGCGCGCCTGGAAAACGGGTTGATGGGACCATTCACAGGCTACCTGATCGACCGGTTCGGCCCGCGCTGGATGGCGTTCTTTGGATCGCTTATGGTCGGTATCGGCTACATCGTCCTGGCAATGACGGACACCTACTACCAGTTCCTGTTCGTCTACATCGCCGTGATTTCGTTCGGCGCATCGACAAGCTTCATGCAAGCGTCGATGGCGGTGCTCAACACCTGGTTCATCCGGCGACGCGGTCTCGTGATGGGCATCAACGCCGCCGGGATGCGCGGCGGCGCGGCCATATTTATCCCGACCCTCGGCTGGCTCCTGTCCATCTATTCATGGCAGGCTGTATCCGTCGGCATCGGGCTGATGATGATCTTCTGGGTAGCGCCATTCGCCCTCACCTATCGGAGTTCGCCCGAGCGGTACGGCATGCTGCCGGACGGCGACACGCGGGCGATGCGGGCTGCCGCCGAACGCGCTGCCGGAAGAGGCGGCGCATTCAGGACCGACCAGGCATGGGGTGTGAAAGAGGCGCTTCGAACATCTGCCTACTGGCTTCTGGCGTTAGCCACCACCCTCCGCCTTGGCGTCACGAGCGCCATCCAACTCCACGCCATCGCAATCTTCGTGTGGAAGGGGGAGAGCGCAGTGGCTGGGGCGGCGATGCTCGGGGCTGTCTCGGCGATCGCAATCCCGATCATCCTTCTGATGGGATGGTTGTCCGACCGCGTGGCCCGCGGGCCACTGTTGTTTGCCTCTTATTCGATATCGGCGGTCGGTCTGCTGCTGCTCAACTACGTGGAAGGCACAATCCCGGTCTTCCTGGCATTTGCCATGTTCGCGCCGGCGCAGGCATCTGCATCCGTCAACTGGTCGCTCGTCGGAGACCTGTTTGGAAGGCGTAATTTCGCCACCCTGCGCGGACTGCTTGCGCCGATGTATAACGGGGCTACCGTTGTCACCGCCGCCGGAGCGGGATACATGTACGACAGGACCGAGTCGTACACGATCGTTCTCCTGGGAGGCGCCGTCCTTCTGTTTGGTGCAGCATTGACATTCTTCGTGCTAAAACCGCCAACCCGATCAATCGATCGACCTGCCAGTGATACTCCGGTAGCCACATAACCCCGATAGGAAGTGAAAAGCATATGACCGCAGAAACCAAAATCGCCGAACTGAAACTGGACCTGTCCCACCCGGCGACGCCGCTCGGCAATTACGTCGAGGTCGTCACTACCGGAAACCTGGTCTACCTGGCGGGGCACGGACCACGCGGCGCAGGACCGGACGGAAAGTGGTTGAACGGCAAGCTGGGTGATGACTTGACGGTCGAACAGGGCTACGAAGCCGCACGCCTGACCGGTATCGGACTTTTGACCACGCTGCGCCACGAGATCGGAAATCTGGACCGCGTAAATCGGGTGGTCAAGGCGCTCTGCATGGTCAACGCCACGGCCGATTTCACACAGCACCCGGCCGTCGCAAACGGCTTTTCGGACCTCATGGTTGAGGTGTTCGAAGACAAAGGCCGGCACGCTCGATCAGCGGTGGGCATGCAGTCACTGCCAAACAACATCCCGTTTGAGGCGGAGATGATCGTCGAGATAGCGCCTGGGTAAAGCCAGAAATAAACGGCCGATGGCGAAAGCGTCGCTCACGTACTAAGCTTCGGGCCGCCATAACTCAACAAAATAACGGCCCCTCGGGCCCTGGAGCGCCAAATGGCCGGAATTACGATCACCGGTTTTAACCACATCGCCTACCCAATATCGACGCGCGAGCACACGCTGCCCCTCTACCGCGACATCCTCGGGTTGGCCGTGATCCCGTCAATGGTGGACGGCCCTGGCGTCATCTGGACACAAATGGAAAGCGGCACGATGATCCATCCGATCGAATCTTCAGAGCCGGGCAAGTTGGGTACGTTCCATCTGGCATTCGGCGTGGAGAGCGTGCCGGACGCAATCGCCTCCCTTGAGGCCTCGGGCATTGAGGTCACGAGCAGCGGTGAACGGCACGATGGTCAGGAATTTGCGTTTGTGAACGACCCCGACGGTAACCGCATGGAGTTCGCCAGCGCCAACGATCGCAAGCCGCACGGGCGGGTGTGCGACGAGTGGGGCGTGACGATGAATGGCGATGGTCCAAGTAGCCGTCACCAGAAGGCTGATGCGCCCATACGAGTCCTGTCAGCAGAACACGCAGCCGTACCGATCACGGACCGCAAGCGCGCGATCACGTTCTACCGGGACGTTGTTGGTCTCTCGATAATCCCCTCCATGGTGGAAACGGATGGAATCACCTGGCTCGGCCTGCCAAACGGCTCGATGCTCCACCTGGTGGAGACCGAGCAAGGCGACGCCCACACCTACCACGGCGGTTTCGTGGTTGAAGACTTCGATGGAGCGATCAACACGATCCAGCAACTGGGCGCCGAGAACATCAGGATCGGCGACCGGCTCGACGGCCGCCGGGCGCTCCATTTCGATGACCCCGACGGCAACCACGTGGAGCTGGTATCAAACAATCCGGCCCGCTCCGGCCACCGAGTAGCAGACGAGTGGGGCTACACAAAAGACATTTGATCATCCAGAACCCGTAGGGGCGGATAGCGATCCGCCCGGGGGCAGGGGCCACCCTGATGCTCTCGAAGGGCCGCCCCTACAATGCCCATCACGTGGCACAAGAGAAGACACAATTGGAGACCCAGATGCCAGAGTTCCACATGAACCGTATCCAGCATTGGATGTTCCCTGTGGCGGACCGAATGACCGCGGTCCCGTTCTATCGTGACCTGCTGGGATTGCACCTGGTCCCGGCCTTTGAGTCGTCCCCCGGCGTGACCATGATGGAGACCGATGACGGCACGATGGTCCACCTCAGCCAGAAGACGGAGCGAACGCCACCAACCCACGTCGCATTTGAGGTAGACGACTTCGATGCGCTGCATGCCCGTCTGGTCGAGTTGGGCCACGAGATCGACGGCCCTGTAAAGCGCGCAGACGGCCGACCCGCCATGAAGACCAAAGACCCCAGCGGCAACGTCGTGGAGTTCACCACCGGACCCGGGCCCATAGAACGGGATGTGGTTGTGGACGAATGGGGCCGAACTACTGAGCGCCCGGCAGACGGGTCCGAACCGGACCTTAGCGGCATCAACCCGGATTTCCACATGAATCGCGTCCAGCACGTCATGTTCCCGATCAAGGACCGCAAGGCCACACTCCCGTTCTACCGCGACCTGCTCGGACTCAAGATCGTCCCGGCCTTCGAGAACGGCGCGGGCGTGATCTTCATGGAGACCGACGACGGCACGATGTTCCACATGAGCGAGCCGGGCGCCGCAACACCGGCGGCACACATCGCCTTTGAAGTCGACGATTTCGACGCCGTACACAGTCGCCTGGTGGAGCTTGGCTGTGAGATCCAGGGACCAGAAAAACGGGCCGACGGCCGGCCGGCGATGAAGATCGCTGACCCGGACGGAAACTCCGTTGAGTTCACCACCGGACCCGGCCCGATCTCGATAGCCGACCGGGTCGTGGACGAGTGGGGGCACACATCCATTCCGGGGCGGGATGGGCTGGAATAAGGGAGCCCATAGATGCTGTCTGCACTTTCCTGTTAACTCACGCAGACGACCGGTAGTCTCTATCGGTTATTAACAAGCGTCCAAAATTCCCACCCAACAGAAATCTGTCCACCGTTTGAGCAGCTCCAGCGACAACACGCCGCGAAAAGAACCCGAAGCTCTGCCCCCACCACCTTCTGGGCCAAATGCGCGTCCGGTCCGCGCCCCGGCACCCTCCAGCGGATCAGGCGGCTTCAGCCGCTCATCGCTCCTGTGGACCCTGTACGTCCCCAGCTTTCTGCTGCAGATAGGCGTCGGGATGCTCATCCCGGTGCTGCCAAGTTTTATCGAGGAGATGGGCGTCGGGATCGGGTTGGTCGGACTGGGCGTTTCCGCGGTCCTGATCGGGACGATGATCTTCGACGTTCCGGCGGGTCTGCTGGTGGGTCGATTCGGCCATAAACAGACCATGCTCGTGGGTACGGCGCTTCTCGGAGCAATTGCCGTGGTCACGGCGTTCACCACCGACTTCCCGGCGCTGATGGTGCTCCGCCTTTTGTCCGGAGTGGCGATGGCGCTGTGGTCTATCTCCCGGATGGCCTACGTATCCGACACCGTGCCGTCCGCAGCCCGCGGCAGGACCCTGGCGACGTTTGGCGGTGTCGGAAGATTTGGAGCGTTCGTCGGTCCGGTAATCGGCGGGATCATCGGCGCACAGATCAGCCTGGAAGCGGTGTTCATTGCACAGGCGGTGATGTCAGCCGCGACGATGATCATGCTGATCTCCTTCACGCAGGAGATCGGCGGCGACAGGGCCGATCAGCTCAGGCGCCAGGGCCGCTCCTCTGTCATGAGGACCCTCATAGACAACAGTTCCGGGCTGGCCAGGGGCGGCACGGCGATGGTGTCACTGCAACTCGTACGCCGCGGCCGAGAACTATTGCTACCCCTGTGGGGAACGCACCTCGGCCTGGATGTCGACCAGATCGGATACGTGATCGGCGCTGCGGCAGCAATTGACATGGCGATGTTCGCCCCGGTGGGTTACGTGATGGATCGGTACGGCCGAAAATACATGTCGATCCCCAGCTTTCTTGTCCTCGGGGCGGGAATGGCGTTGCTCCCACTGACAGGCGATATCTGGACCTTCGGAGCGATAGCCGTGTTCACCGGATTCGGGAACGGGTTGAGCAGCGGGGCGATGATGACGCTGGGGGCGGACCTCGCGCCAAGACAGCGCGCGAGCGAGTTCATAGGGGTCTGGCGACTGATAGGCGACATAGGAGGCGCGTCCGGGCCGATAATCGTCGGCCAGATTGCGAGCGTTGTGACGCTCGGATGGTCTTCCCTATTCATCGCAAGGTTCGGGTTCCTCGGAGCGTCCGGCGTGTACTTCATCGTGCCCGAAACACTGCGACGTGAAGAGGAATCGGCGGCGCCTGCGTCGTTACCGGACCCGGCCGGCTCGAGTAGCACCAGTGATTCCGGCAACTAAACCACGATAAAGGCGAATCCCACGCCGGGCCTTCCCGATTCACACCCGGCGCGCTTAGTCTCTACCGCAGCAAATCACGGTCTGCCCAAAACGCGCAGCCAGCAAGCAGGAGAACGTCGATGGCCTACGAATTCATCTCGTACGTAAAGAAGGGCCGCATCGTGTACGTCACGATCGAGCGTCCGGAACGACTCAATGCGCTGCACCCGCCGGCCAATCTTGAGCTATTTAACGCCTTCACCGAGTTCAACAACGATCCAGACGCCTGGGTGGCGATCATCACCGGCACCGGCGAGAAGGCCTTCAGCGCCGGGAACGACCTCGTGTACACGTCCGAGAACTGGGCCGAGCGAGAGTCGAACGTGATACGCGCGCCGTTTGGCGGTATCACATCCCACTTCGAATGCTGGAAACCCATCATCGCCGCCGTCAACGGCTATGCCCTCGGCGGTGGTTTCGAGCTGGCGATGGCCTGCGACATCATCATCATGGCGGACCACGCACAGGTCGGGCTGCCGGAGCCTCGAGTCGGCCTGATCGCGGGCGCAGGCGGAGTGCACAAGCTCCCACGTCACATCCCGATCAAGATCGCCATGGGAATGATGCTGACGGCGACCCGCATCGACGCCGCAGAGTCGTACAGGCTTGGGATCGCGAATGAAGTTGTGCCGCAGGCCGATCTCATGGCGACCGCAGAAAAGTGGGCAAACCAGATCCTGGAGGTGGCGCCGCTTTCGGCAAGGGCCAGCAAACAGATGGCTTACCAGGGCCTTGGGACCTCAGTGGAGCTAGCATTCGATCGCAAGTACTCGGAAGAGGCGAAATTCCTGGCGTCCGATGATCGCAGAGAAGGCCCCCTGGCCTTCGCCGAGAAGCGCAAGCCGAACTGGACGGGGAAGTAAGACCGGACCTCAGGCAATTCGAAGCCAGGATAATCACGTCATTCCCGAGTAGTCGGGAATCCAAAAGCGGTATCCGTCAAATGCTCGCGTAACTGTGGAAACGGCGTCCCAGGATTCCCGCCTGCGTGGTAATGACGGGGTGAGGAAAGGCGTTCGGAGTTGGTTACTTAAGCGACCAGCGCCATTCAGTCCACGGCGGCAGCCTTAACGCTTGCGTGGACCTGCTTCTTCATGTTGGCAAAGAACTGCTTCATGAGCAGCTTCGCCACTCCGCCAAGCATCCGCTGGCCGACGCGAGCAAACAATCCTGCGATCTCGCCCTCGCCCTCCACACTAACCACCGTCTCGCCCGGCTTGCCCTGTGAGAGAGTGAACAGCGCCGAGCCGTTCAACGCACCTTTGGCGCCCTTGCCTTCCACGATTAGCCTGAATGAAGAAATCGGTTGCTGATCGGTCACAACCACGCGGCCAGAGTAATCTCCGCGTATCGTCGCGACCCCGACACTCAGATCGACGGTATACGCGTCGTCGCCGTCTAGCGTGAACGACTTCGCGCCGGGAATAGATTTCGCCAGCGCGTCCGGGTCGAGCAGCACTGCCCAGACGATCTCAGGATCAGCCGGGAGTTTGTACGAACCGTTGATCTTCATGCCGGTTTCGTTCCTTCAATAATTTCTTTGTGCCGTTCAATCAAAGATAACCCAGCGAAGTAACCTTTGCGTTACGAACCAATCCCGATTGCCGTAAATCAATATGTTTCCGTGATTTCGACGATTCACTCCTTGCGCAGCTTCCATCTAGCAGGCATAGTGCGGCCTACGTAGAAACAAGTGGCAGGGGGCCGATTATGTCGACCGAAATCACTGTCACCGTGAATGGAACTGAGCACACCGCCAGCGTTGAGCCTCGATTGCTCCTGGCACATTTCCTGCGCGACGTTCTTGATCTCACGGGGACTCACATCGGGTGTGACACGAGCCAGTGCGGCGCGTGCACGGTACACCTGAATGGCGAAGCGGTTAAGTCCTGCACGGTGTTTGCCGTCCAGGCCAACGGTTCTGAAGTCAAGACCATCGAGGGTCTCGCCGACGGCGAGACGTACTCGAATGTTCAGCAGGCTTTCTGGGATGAGCACGGCCTTCAGTGCGGCTTCTGCACACCCGGGATGATCATGACCACCGAGGCTTTGCTGAAGCAGAACCCGAACCCGACCGAAGACGAGATCAGGACCGGAATTGCCGGCAACTTCTGCCGCTGCACCGGATACCAGAAC
>JAYGCG010000039.1:0-20518 GCA_046583455.1 Dehalococcoidia bacterium
AATATCACCGGAATTCCGGTTTCTACGGACAGGCGGGCGATCCCGTCTGCGGACTCTTTTGAGACCCACTCAAAATGGGCCGTCTCGCCCTCGATCACAGCTCCTATGCAGATCACGGAGTCGTAGTTGCCGGAGCGCGCCATCGCAGCCGCTGTGACCGGCAGCTCAAACGCTCCGGGCACATGTGCGACGGTGACATCGGCGTCCGAGACGCCAAGCTCCCCGAGCCTCGTCAGCGCCGATTCAAGCATGCGATCCGTGATGTAGCTGTTGAAGCGCGCGACCACGATGCCAATCCGCAAGCCGGACCCGTCACTGTGGCCGTTCAACTCTCTTGGCATATCGCCGGGAACTACCCGTCCAGCCCCGCGCCAGACAGGGTGTGGCCCATTCGGTCACGCTTAGTCTTCAGGTAACGACGATTCTCGGGATTAGAAGGCGCTTCCAGGCTGACCTGATTGATCTCAAGTCCGTAGCCCTGTAGACCGACAACTTTACGGGGGTTGTTGGTCATCTGGTTGAACTTCTTCACGCCGAGATCGACAAGGATCTGAGCGCCCACGCCGTAATGACGGAGGTCCATGGCGAATCCGAGCTTTTCATTGGCCTCGACAGTGTCGAGGCCCTCGTCCTGCAACTGATACGCCTTAAGTTTGTTGTGGAGACCAATTCCGCGGCCTTCCTGGCGCATGTAAAGCAGGACACCGCGTCCTTCAGCGGCAATGGCTTTACGTGCCATCTCAATCTGGAGACCACATTCACAGCGCAGGCTTCCGAAGACATCACCCGTCAAGCACTCCGAGTGGATTCGGCCAAGGACCGGCTTTCCATCCGCAATATCACCCATCACCAGTGCGACATGCTCGTCATGATCAACGAAACTCCGGTACGCGATGACCGTGAATTCACCTTCAGGTGTTGGGAGTCGTGTTTCGGCAACACGCTCCACAAGCTTCTCGTGCCGGAATCGGTACTCGATGATGTCCTCGACGCTGACGATCGGGATGTCGAACTCGGTGGAAAGCGACTCGAGCTCCGCCCGGCGGGCCATCGTGCCATCCTCGTTCATCACTTCACATATAACGGCAGCCTCGCGCTGCCCGGCCATTCGGGCCAAGTCCACGGAAGCCTCTGTCTGTCCAGCACGAACGAGCACGCCACCGGGTGCGTACCTGAGGGGGAAGATGTGACCCGGGCGGGCCAGGTTTGCGGGCACTGATTCCGGGTTTGCCAGCAGTTGCACGGTGTACGAGCGGTCTGCGGAGGAGATACCGGTCGTGATGCCATCCGCGGCGTCGACGGATACGGTAAACGCAGTGCCAAGCGAAGCGGTATTCCGGTTAACCATCAGCGGGATGTCCAGCCGCTCCAGGTCTTCGCCGAGCATCGGCACGCAGATCAGGCCGCGGCCAACGGTCGCCATGAAGTTGATAGCTTCCGGCGTGATGAAATCGGCCGCCATTGCGAAGTCGCCTTCGTTCTCGCGGTCTTCGTCGTCGACAATGATGACCATGCGGCCCGCTTTATACCGCTCTATCGCGGCTTCAACGTTCCCGGCCGCTTGATCTGCGTCGGGTACGTTTTCGCCGGGGTCAGCTTCCGGTGTGGTCGGCAAGCAACTTCTCCAGATATGGGCGGGCCATCTGCTCGACATACTTTGCCGTAATGTCGACTTCGATGTTCACTTTCGAACCCGTCGTCCGCTCTGCGATTGTCGTGTGTTCGTATGTATAAGGGATTATTGCGACGGAAAAACCGTCATCGTCCCGGTCCACCACGGTCAGGCTTGTGCCGTCGATGGTGATAAACCCCTTTGAAACGATGTATCGCATTATAGATTCGTCTGCGATAAATCGGATAACGATCGAGTCGCCGTCCTTCTCCACAGCCGAGACCTCGGCAGTGCCGTCGACGTGTCCCTGCACCATATGGCCGCCGATGCGTCCCCCTTCCGCAAGCGAACGCTCCAGGTTGACGCGTCCGCCTGGTTTCAGTTCGGACAGGTTGGTTCGGCTCAGCGTCTCTGGAACGACCTCGACAGAGAGTTCGCCTTCTTCACGGGCAACAACGGTCAGGCAGGCGCCTGCGACGCAGATCGACTCCGATTCTTTGAGTCCGAGTGTGACATCGGGCGCGTGGATAGTAAGTTTCATCCCCTCGAACGAGAGGACTTCGCCAACTTCTTCAACTATTCCGGTAAACATGCGATGCGTGTAGCTGCGTCGTGATTACGCTCCCGCTACTGTGGCGCGTACCCCGTGATGAGAATGTCGGGCCCAATTTGCTCGACACGGACACGATCAAGTTTAAGCGCGCTCGATATCTCTGACACGCCGATCCCACCTACGGCGGACAACGCATCGTCGCCTCCGATGACCACCGGAGCTATGAAAGCTGCCACTTTATCGGCCAGGCCGGCGTCAATCACAGAACCCGTGAGGGCGGCGCCGGCTTCAAGCATTACGTTGACACATCCGCGTTCGCCAAGGAAATCCAACAGGTTTGCGAATTCAATCCCGCCTGATTCGGAGCGGGGAAGTTGAACGGTCTCCAGGTTGGGCGCATCGATCGTTGATTCGCATC
Source organism: Dehalococcoidia bacterium (assembly GCA_046583455.1). GTDB lineage: Bacteria > Chloroflexota > Dehalococcoidia > Lucifugimonadales > Lucifugimonadaceae. Next base: position 2,584 of record JAYGCG010000039.1, read on the forward strand.
CTTCTGCCTGAACCCACAAAACGTCACCCGGCTCGCCCAGGAGCGCAGCCGTGGACGGCATTCGGCCATCGCTATCGACGACCACACGGAGTCGAGGCCGACCGGTCGTGCCGTCCAGCCGCGACGTCAAACGAGGATCGTCGGCAAGCACGGTGCCTATTCCCGTAATCAGGGCGTCTGAATGGGCGCGCATCAGGTGAGCTCGCTCCCGGGCCGCTTCCGAGGTGATCCAGTGGGAGTCACCGGTCCTCGTTGCGATGCGGCCATCAAGGCTGGCGGCAAACTTCACGGTGACGAATGGTCTCCCGGTCGCCATGTGGTGCAGAAACCCTTCAAGTGACTCCATCGCTTTTTCGATGAGGTCCCCTTCAAGGGGCATGACGACCTGTATACCGGCCTCGCGCAATTTGCGGAACCCCTCGCCGTCCACGCGCGGATCGGGGTCGCCGACCGGGCAAACGACCCGATCGATCCCCGCCGAAATTAGCACATCCACGCACGGCCCGGTGAAATAGGTGTGCGAGCACGGCTCAAGCGTCGTGTAGATAGTTGCTCCGCGCGCTCGCTCGCCGGCCTGTTGGATTGCGACCACCTCGGCATGCCGTTCGGGCGCTGGTTCAGTACGCCCCTCGCCGACCACCTCACCGGCCTTGACTATCACGGCGCCCACGGATGGACGAGGCGATACCTCTCCCAGTCCGGAGCGGCCGAGTTCGATGGCCCTTTCCATGTACCGACGTTGATCCGAGTCTCCCGAGGCCACGACTAGTCTTCCCGGCCCGCTCGACGTTCATCGAAATCGATGTGCAGCCGGGAAGTTGTGGGTTCTGACTGGCCCTGGTAACGGCTGCCGAGTTCGCTCGAACCGTACGGCCGATCGACCTCGGTAGTCATTCGCTGGAACGATATCTGTCCGATCCGCATGCCGGAATAGAGCGTGATCGGCAAGCGTGCGACGTTCGTCAGTTCCAACGTCAGGTTGCCCTTCCATCCCGGGTCTATGTATCCGGCGGTCGAGTGGATCACGAGGCCGATTCGCCCGAGAGAGCTCTTGCCTTCAAGACGCGCCACAATGTCGTTCGGCAGCTCAATACGCTCCGTCGTGCCGCCGAGTATGAACTCGCCCGGATGGAGGATGAACGGCTTGTCGCCAGGGATCTCCTGCCGTTCCGTCAGGTCAGTCATGTCTTCACGGACGTCGATGTATGGCTTGCTTGAGTTCCTGAAAACGAGGATGGACTTATCGAGGTGCAGGTCCACACTGGCCGGCTGGATATCGCGCTCGTTGAGCGGATCGATAACGATTCGCCGGGCTGCGAGTGCTTCCTTGATGGAACGGTCGCTAAGGACCATGTGGGTTCCTGACTCTGTTTGTGCCGGGAGGTTTGGTAACGTGCCACCCGGGCCAGAATTCTACTTGACGGTGCGCGAGCGCGATGTCGCAGGTAATCGTAATCAGCTGGCAAGCCTGCGCTGCGGCGAGTTTATTTTGTCATTCCGAGCCCGAGGCAAAGAATCTCCTTCCCCGGAAGGCTAAGAATGACAGTTTGCCCAATGTGAGGTGGCAAGCGCGGGTCCTTTGACCTTTAGAACTCGCACCAAAAAATAGTAGGCGCCCGTCGCTGACGGGCGCCTACAGGGCAGGAGGGGTAGCAGCGTTTCCGTGCCGCTTACTGGGTTGTACGGACTATTGGACTGCAGGGATCACTATTGCGAAAACTGCCGACACGCTGGCCGTCACATCCACATTTCCGGAGCTGATCTGAGTCGGCGCAAAGGAACGAGCCTGGTCACCGCCAAAGGCTGCCTCGGCGACGGCAAATGTCGGCGCAGGGGAGGTACCGCCGGTCTCCTGAAGGTACACCACCGGCCCAAGCTCGACTCCGAGGATCCGTGCGTAAAGCTCGGCCTTGTCGTGGGCGTCACGTGCCGCGAGGTCGCGGGCGGTGTCGCCGTAAAGGGCAGGGTTGTCCAGACCAAAACTGATCCCGTTGATCCGGACCTCGTCGCCCGCTGCCTCGGAAACCTTATCGATCACGTTTCCGACCTCGTCGAGATCACGAATGGTGACCTCTACGGAGTTGGAGACGATGTATCCGATGATGACAGATTCGCCGTACTTGCCAATCGCCGAGTCACGCTCCACGTATGTGGTTTGCGGCTGGATGCTGAAGTTCCGGGTGATGATGTCATCCTGGGCAACTCCGGCGTCTGTGAGGGCGTTACGGGCGGAATCCATCGCCTCGGCGGCAACCTGGCGGGCTTCACTGACGGTGGTCTCACGCGCTTCCACCCGGAGGCTTAGCGTCGCAATGTCCGGGTCAACGGCAACCGTGCCACGTCCTGATACGGAAATCCCAACCTGCTGGAACCCGCCGCTGACCTCGCTGGCCGCAACCCGTGCGAAGTCATTAAATCCAATGGGAATCGCTTCGGTGGACGGTGCGTATATCGTCCCGGCGGGCACATTGGTGATCTGGCCGATCGGGGCAACCGTCGCCAGTCCGTCTTCGCCCCCGGCCTCATTTGAGTCCGAGCTGCAAGCCACGGTGGCGACCATCATCAGCGCTATGGCGCCGCCAATGAAGAGGGATTCCCTCGTCCGAATCTTCTCCAGCATTTTTTTCTCCTGACAGCCGTATTCGGCGTCTTTATACGTGCAGATAATTTCGGGTCGTTTGTCTTTGAATCGACCCTTCACAACTACAGACGTTCATTGGCCTGAAAATGTTCCCGCTATCTGGGGCCGGGATTGTTTTCCTCTAAACATCGAGATAAAAAGTACGTCTCCTGAACGGTCCGCAATTCGCCTGATCACTCCATGATTCCGACGCAGGCGGGAATGACGGGAACGCTCAACAGATTCATTTCCGTCCGAGCCGCCGGCCACCGATTAGCGCCGTTTCATAGCAAATGCAGCGCCGCCGAGCACCAGGGCTAGCAGGCCGAACGCGACTTCAAGCTGCCACAGCGGGAGCGTGAACCCATCGTCATCAGGAACGGGGGCGGCTGCGCCAATGCTGAAATCCAGGGCCGTGCTTTCGCCATCTCCGAACAACGCTTCATCTGGCGGAAGGAGTGCTCCACCTGATCGGGCCGGGAGTTCAGTCCCCGACTCAGGGGGTTGATCCGGACCTAATGGGATCTCAGAGTCGTCCGTGCCTTCGGCTTCAATAAGACCCGCCTGCTCAAATGCATCGGAACTTCCGGGAGCCGCCTCAACGGCCGATTCCATGACCGGCGTTGGCGCCTCCAATGCCGGTGCTGGAGCTGCCAATAATGTATCCCCGGTCGATGCATCTGACGTGACGGAAGCGGCTGTCGGCACATCTGCAGCGGCAGTGGCTTCAGCGTGAGCAGCTGATGTCGCTCCCCTGGCGGGGGCCGCAGGTGCAGCTGCCGCGGGAGCCGCGGCGGATCCACTGCCGCCACGCTGATCCTGTACAGCGGTTTCGGCGTCGGCTTGAGCCGCCGGGAATGACGCGCCCGTGGCACTGGTTGCAGACAGATCACTCGCTTTTCCCTGCTCAAGTATCCCGGCGATGTTGCCGATGACGAGCAGCCCGAGCACGAAAGCAGCGGCGGCGGCGGCGATCGCCGGGGCCCGGAACAACGCCAGGGACCATCCAGTTCGTTCCGTAAACGAAGGCGAATCCGACGCACCCACCATTTCCGGCGTCAGGGCGAACGATCTCGGGGCAGGGACGCGCTCCACCGACCGCATCAACGCGGCGATTTCAGCAAGCTCCTGCGCTTCTGCGCGAAGGCGTTCCGGAAGTTCAACCTCCGGGTCGCCTCCAGGTCCGCGATCTATGTACGCGGACAGGAGCTCGTCGTCCTGTTCCTGACGCCGTTTGCGCCAGAGCCCAAAAATCAACCTTTTCCTCTATTCAACTTGTGAGATGTTTATCGTTCGTGTGTAAAGCTGGCCGATACCCCCTGATGGCGGCTTCGCTATGGATCTACATCATGTAGACGAAATTGAGGGGGTAACTGTTCCACATTGGCGACGATCCATTCACGGAGGCGTCTTCGGCCTCGATTCAGCCTGGACTTGACCGTCCCTATGTTGACCTCCATAGCCTCGGCAGCCTCGTCGTATGTAAGCCCCTCAACATCGACCATGACAACCGCCATTCGTTGGTCCGCCGGGAGCTCTCCGAGACCGCGGTCTATTTCGCGGCCAAGATCCTGCCGCAGCGCGTAGTCTTCCGGCGACTCCTCGCCCGACGGCAGCGTCTCTCCAAGCGTGACGATCTGATCGTCGATAGAGTCCTCAGGACGCCGATCCGTCCGCCTGATGGCGTCAAGGGTTGCGTTGCGTGCGATACGCAGCACCCACGCCCTGAAGTTAACGCCCCGCATCCGCCCGATGTTCTTGTACGCAGAGATAAATGCATCTTGCGTTATGTCCTCGGCGGCCGCGTGATTTCTGACCATGCGCAGGATGACGCTGAAGACAAGGTCCTGATAACCGAGGACGAGCTGATTGAACGCATCCAAGTCGCCCTGCCTGCTGCGCGTAATCAGAATCTCGTCTTGGTGAGTATCGTGTTCGGACAAATTGGAGGGGCTTCAAGCGCCCCTGAGGGCTGTTTCGAGCTGTTTCGCCGGGTCAGGTTTTCGTTTTGACCGGTCCTACTTCGACTGATATACCCGGGTAATCCTAAGCAAAGCTGGGGAAGCGATGCGTACAACCACGAAGGCCAACGCGGCGTACTCATACCTATAATCTAGTAGACGGAATCAGGGGGTCTCTTGATTCTTAATCTCCCAGCTTCCCTACTTCTTCTTGACCTACATGGAGTTTCCTGGGCCCTTTGAAATCGATACGTGAGATATCTGAGACCGCAATCACGGCGGTCCTCATCTTCGTGGTCCTTCAGATCTCCACTCAGTCTTTCCGCGTGGACGGCAGGAGCATGGATCCGACGATGGCCGACGGCCAGCACGTCCTGGTCAATAAGTTCGTCTACGCAAGCGCTGATCGCGGCATCTTTGGCGACATTCTGCACGCCATCAAGGGCGGCGATGACGGTGAACGTGCATACCTGTTCCACGCACCACAACGTGACGATGTAATCGTATTTATCCCGCCCACGGGTCCTGACGCTGAGTTTCTTGTGAAGCGCGTAATCGGGATCCCGGGAGACGAGATTTACATTCGGGGCGGCCAGGTCTGGGTGAACGGAGAGCCACGGGACGAATCGTTCCCGGTCACCCGTGATAACGGCGGTGTTTATCCGATAACAGTCGACGCCGACAAGTTGTTCGTACTGGGCGATAACCGAGGCAAGTCTAACGATTCGCGCACCTGGGGACAGCTCCCGGCCAGTAACGTGGTGGGACGTGTCTGGTTCGGGTACTGGCCGCCGGAGCAGATGAAACTGTTCTCGTCCATTGGTTCAGCCATAACCCAGGTCAATCTAGGCGCCCCGGTCGGTTTATTCAGGTAATCGCGGCCCCAATCGCCCTGAAGCCCGACCCCTGAACCTTTACGGGCGTACTTCAAGGGAACTTGCACGTCTTTCGTGGGGCGTGAGCTTGGGGTAAAGTTGCGGCAACCCATACTGGCGATCTTCGCTTCGGCCCATATCTGTGTTTCAGAGGGCCGGAGAGCGGATCCTTATTTGTGACGAATTCAGGAGGACCCGATGGTGGATGAGCGGCTCACGACGATGGCCCACCTGCTCCGACGTGCAGGGTTTGGCTCTTCACGAGATGAACTTGAAGAGTACGTGGCACGGCCTTACGAAGAGGTGGTCGACGACCTCGTGAACCCGGAGAGGTTTGATCCTCTGGACGAGGACGTTCTCGAACGGTTCTACCCACACATCTTCTCCAACAAGGACAACCCGGCCGTCTGGAATGGCAGGTGGTTCTGGCGGATGGTAAATACCCGACGCCCGCTTGAAGAGAAGATGACCCTGTTCTGGCACCACGTGTTCGCCACGGGCTGGACCAAGAGCGAGCACACGCCGTCTATGGTCATTCACATCGAGATGCTCCGGAAGAACTGCCTCCAGAACTTCCGGACGTTGTTGCTCGAGATCTCCAAAGACCCGGCGATGAGCTTCTGGCTAGACAACTCCGAAAACCACGGCGATGCCCCAAACGAGAACTACGGCAGGGAGTTGCTTGAACTGTTCTCGATGGGCATCGGGACGTACGACGAGCCAGACGTGAAGGACGCGGCACGCGCATTCACAGGCTGGACCTTTGAACAGCCGCTCCCGCTCTACCCAACCGGTCACTACAACGCCAGATTCCAGTTCCGGCCGGAAGACCACGACAACTCTGAGAAGACCTTCCTCGGCGTGACGGGCAATCTCAACGGCGAAGACATCATCGATCTCATCGTCAAACAGGAGGCAAACGCTCGCTTCATCTGCCGTCACATCTACAACTTCTTCGTCGCAGACGAGCCGCAGATCCCGGCCTGGAGCGTGACGCCTCCACAGGACGAGGCCGCCATAGACATCCTTGTGAAGTCGTACATGGACTCGGATGCAGACATCCGGACCGTGATGAAGACGCTGTTCTTGTCTGATTTCTTCAAAGAGTCCCGTGGCAAGCGGGTCAAGTGCCCGGCCGAGTTCATCGCCGGCACGATCAAACTGACCGGCGAGTTCCGAGAGATCGAGCCCGGACTGCCCAGCCTGGACGCGGCGAGCGTAGTGATGGGCCAGAAGCTGATGGACCCGCCGACGGTCGAAGGCTGGCACACGGGCAAGGAATGGATCGACGGTGGCACGCTCACCGAGCGCATCAACTTTGCCACTGCTCGGGTAGGCAACCCCGAAATGCCGGGCACGAGGGCGATCATTGACCGACTTACCGGCCACGGTGATCCCATCACCCCGGCCGAACTCGTTGACGGCGTACTGGATCTCGCCGGTCCCATCGAGGTGGCGGACGAGACGCGGACAGCGCTATTGCAGCTTGCCGAACTCGACGGCGACCTCAATTTTGGCAGTTCTTCCGACCGCACGAAGAGCGAGGACCGGATCGCTCGGATGCTGGCCCTCGCTGTCGCATCCCGGGAGTACCAGTTCGCTTAATTGAATCAACGACCTGCCTCGACAACATGGCAGGTGCCTCAAATCAGTCGCACCAGGGAACCCGGCCCTAAAACGAAGGGCCGGTCCACCGCAAACCAGGGAGGACCGATCAGACATGACGACCAACGGAAACAGTGCCAACGGCCAGAACATTAGGGCAACAAAAGATCCCGTACTGGTTGTCGTGCAGCTCTCGGGCGGCAACGACTTCATGAACACCCTTATCCCGTACACGGCCGGAATGTACTACGACAACCGGCCACTCGTCGGGATCCCGGAGGACGAGTCCCTCCCGATCAACGACACGCTGGCATTCCACCCGTCCGCAGCGCCCTTGAAGAGCATGTTTGAGGACGGCAAAGTCGCGATCGTGCAGGGCATCGGGTACCCGAACGCCTCCCGGTCCCACTTCCGGTCGATGGACATCTGGCACACGTGTGAGCCGGAAATCATTGCAACCGAAGGCTGGCTGGCCAAGGTGATCAAGCAGTTCGACCCCAACTCAGAGAACCCTCTGACGGGCGTCAGCTTCGGTCGCGGCCTGCCTCGTGCGATGGCCGCTCCGGGCGTCATTGCGACATCGGTGGACGATCTAGACAACTACGGCTTGATGACCAGCATTGAGGCCCAACAGCGGCGCGCAGAAGACCTTGCGATATTCAAGCGTATGTACACGCCTGCCATCGGCTCTGGTCTCGTGATGGATTACTTTGGCGACACCGGCCAGAGCGTTCTGTCTGGCACCGACCTGATCAAGGTCGCACCGCAAAAATACACGTCCGCTGTTGAGTACGCAGACAACCCTATTGCCAAATCCCTGCGGGATGTCGCACGGGTCCACACGGCGGAACTCGGCACACGGATTTTCTACACGCAGCACGGCGGATACGATCACCACGCGCAGGAAGTGCCGACCCACGCCCGATTGCTCGCAGAGTTGACCGGCGCGATCAGCGACTTCTGGCAGGACCTCCGGGATCACGACGCGGCCGACAACGTGTCTATGCTTGTGTTCACCGAGTTCGGCCGGCGCATCAAGGACAACGGTTCCGGGACCGACCACGGCTCCGCCGGCGGCGCGTTCATCATCGGCGACAACGTCGATGGCGGGCTGTACGCCGAGTACCCGTCGCTTGAGCAGGCGGACTGGGAGCGTGGCGAAGACCTCGCCCACACGTTCGACTTCCGTGGTGTTTACGGCACGATGCTCGAGCAGCACCTGAAGGTCGACTCGGAGCCTATCGTCGGCGGCGTTTACGAACAGCTTCACCCGTACAAAGAGACGGCGAACACGTAGTTAAACAGCCACGTCAGACGCCTTCAGAAAATCCCAACACCACAGGGGACTCGGAGAACGACCATGACCACATCGGTAGCAAAGCCCAGCAGCCTGCCACACGCCCTCCTGCGGGCCGGTTTCCCTTTCCTGGCGACGCTTGGCATGCGTCGTGTCACCACGTACCCAATGGACATCGTCATGGGAGACGATGACAAGCTTTTCGTTTTATGCCGGGCAGACAGTCCCGGGCTGGGTGGCAGCAACATTCGCCGGACTAACTGGGATGACGAAGACCTGGACATAATCGGCGGCGGCAGGTTGCTCTGGCCGGTCCAGATGATCAGGGACGCAGCGGGAACGCTTTACGTGTCCGACGAGGGCAGCCACCAGATCATCAAGGTTAATCAAGACGGCACCGACGCCGGTGAATGGGGCGAAGAAGGCTCGGGCGAGGGCCATCTGAATCGTCCGTCCGGCATCGCCTTCGATGCCGACGAGAACCTGTTGGTCGTGGACACGCTGAACCACCGCATCCAGAAGTTCAACAAAGACGGCATGTACATCTCTGGCTTCGGAACCAAAGGCTCCGGCCCGGGCGAGTTCGACATGCCGTGGGGCATCACTGTGACCGGAGAGGGCGACATCCTCGTGGTCGACTGGCACAACGACCGGGTGCAGAAGCTCGCCGCCGACGGCGAGTTCATCATGGAGTTCGGGTCGTCCGGCTCAGGCGATGGCGAGTTCAAGCGGCCGGCCGGTATCGAGATAGATCACCACGGCGACATCTACGTCGCCGACCGCGGGAACAACCGTGTTCAGCAGTTCGCTCCGGACGGTCGTTACGTGGACAAGTTCATCGGCGATGCGACGCTTTCTAAAAGCGGGGAGACTTACGTCCGGGCCAACCCGGCCGTGCTCCGCAACCGTGAAATGGCGAATACGGAGCAGCAGAAGCGGTTCCGGGGACCGGCCGCGCTCAGGTTTGACGATCAGGGACGGATGTACGTCCCGGACTTCGGAAGTCATCGGATTCAGGTCTACAAGAAGCAGGCCTACCCGCTGACGCCGGAGGAGATCGCTCCGGTCCCGAATCACCCGACTCTTTACACGGTCTAACCGCCAACTACAGGACGTTAAACGAGAGGCGTGCCGGCAATAACGGGGCGTCTTTCTTGTTTTACCCGCACCAAAAGAGGAGACGATCCTTTTGCCGATGATGTACGGCTTCGCGCAGCAACGTAAGCAGTTGCTTGAGGTGGAGTTGGAACGGCTCCGCAGCGAAATGCCGCAACTTGGAGCGATGCGCGTCGCGCTAACGGGCGATCTGGCGGTGGGGCGCGTCACGCCGGAAACGCCACTCGAGCTGGTTGTGGTACAAGTGACGGATGAGCCATTTCACCGGAGAGCCGATTTCTGGACAACGCATCTCCGGCCACGGATTGACACGAGTTTTTTCGTTTACACGCCCGAGGAGTACGAGGAGCTGGTCGACAGCGACCCCGTTCTCGTGGCGGTGAAACGCGACGGAGAGGTGATCATTGGCTGATTCGGCAGCGCTCAAGAACGCAGGCAGGTGGATGAAGCAGGCCGGTATCGACCTGGCCGACGCAGAGTTCGTCGCCGCCTCCGGAAGGCACGCACTGGCGTGCTTCCTGTCCCACCAGTCTGCCGAGAAGGCCGTGACCGGCTATCTGCTCGCTCGCGGAGCCGAGATGGTCTGGGGGCACTCGCTGGCCGACCTGTGCGAGGACGCGATGGCGGTCGAGCCGTCGTTCGATTTCATGAAGTCGATAGGCCCCCTTCTGGATAAGCACTACCTCGGCGCTCGCTACCCGGGCGGACTACCGGGAGGAGTGCCTGCTGAGATGTACGAAGCGTACGACTCAGAACGTGCACTGGAGATCGCCCGGGACATTTATCAGTTCGCACAGGAACGGATTGACCAGCTCCCGGTTTAAGATTGGTCTGCTAACACCACTATCTCTACTGCCGCATGGGATAAATCAATGGCGAAATATGGCGAGGGTGACCGGGTCGTCTTACATCCAAACATAACCGGACAGCACGGCAAGTATGAGGGCCGGATCGGCGTGGTGCTCAATATTGAGGCGGACGTGTTGCATCACCATCTAGGCGGCGTCGCACAGTACCGGGTTCAGGTCGAAGATGAGAACCCGGTCGTCACAATTTCCGTATCTGAGAAAGAGTTGAAGCGCGCAAGACGCGACGTCAGCAGTAGTTAATACGGATATCTGAAACAGGCCACCAATGGGCGTATTTCTCCGCATCCTGGTCCCGATTTTGCTGTTTCCGCTGTTGCGGTGGGGCGTGCCGCGGTTCCTGTCGTGGGTGGGCCGGAGATACGACATGCAACAGGCGGAGAAGCGCTCCGGTGGGCCCGTGATCGAGGGACGGCTGTCTCGTCCAACACGCGATCTTCGGAACGTGGATTTTGATCGAGAGTGACGTAGTCTTGCCAAAACCGATTCAGTCAGCTTCACGTTCCTTGACCATCAGGTAAACATCCACGTCATCGATCTTTGATCGATAAGTGCGAGCGTGGCGGAAACCCACCTTTTCGTATGCATGGATGGCGCGTTTATTAGCAGGCTCGGGGTCGATCGTGCATCGACGAACCGCCGGGTCGACGAAAACCAATTCTTCCAAAAACCGGCTGATCATTCTGGTCCCGACGCCGCGGTTCCGCCATTCAGACAGCCCGATGAAGACATCAATCCCGGCTGATTCAGGAACCTGAATCTCGGCAGAATACTCCGGGTGGTCAGCGACCAGGCAGGTCTGGATTATGCCTATGTCCGTGCCTTCGACGTTGATCACGTATCGGTCGGTCTTATCGTCCTCACCTCTTGCACGTGGCTCCCACTTTGCGCGGATCGCTTCTTCCGAGCCGTCCTCGTACCACCAGCGAGAGACATCTTCGTCCTGCATCCAGCGGATGATGTTTGGAAGGTCAGAGGTTTGCACGATTCTGAACGAGATGCTCATGGTATTGGCGGTGCTCGTTTCCTGATGTTTCGAAGGGGAGCAGGGCGGGGTTCACTCCGCCCTGCTGTCGCTCGCTCACACGCCCTGGACCATGAAGGATTTTGTGTCCGCTGCGCGATGCCGAATCTCCGCTACCGGGGCGTATTCGGGTGAGGTCGCCCACTTTTGAAGGGCTTCGGCGTCCGGGAACTCAAGAATGACGATTCGGCCGGGATTCCAGCCGCCCTCGCCCGCCGTCACTTCACCGCCACGCACGAGGTACCGACCGCCGTACTGGGCGATTGTTGCCGGCACGAGCGCCATGTATTCCTTGTAGGCGTCCTCGTCCTTGATCGTGATTTCTCCGATGGTGTAGACGGACATTTACTGGTCCTTTGTGATTGGTCAGGAAACTTCTAGATACAGGCCAGATGGCCTCCGTTATACGCCTTCGACGCGGAACGATTTTGTGTCGGCGGCCTTGTGCCGGACCTCGCCAACGGGAGCGTACTCCAGCGAGTTGCGGAAGACCATCAGCGACTCATCATCAGGGAACTCCTGGATGACGATACGATTGGGCGTCCATCCGCCTTCGCCCGGTGTCACCTGACCACCGCGCACCAGATATCGGCCGCCAAATTTCTCGACCAGGGGAGCTGCGAGCGCCATGTATTCCTTGTATGCATCCGGGTCTTTAACGGTGATGTCCGATACGGAGTAGACGGCCATTCTTACTTGTTCTCCTTGCGGTCCCGGTGGTGGGTTGCTGATTTCGGGAAGTTCTACGGATCTATCAGGACGCCGGGGTTGAGGATGCTTGATGGGTCGAGCGACTTCTTCGCAGCCCTTAGCGCCGTGGCGAATGTCTCTGGCCGTTGCTTGTCGTACCAGGGGCGATGATCACGCCCAACGGCGTGGTGGTGGGTGATGGTACCGCCGCCGGCGATCACGGCGTCCGATGCCGCCTGCTTAATCTCCGCCCACTGGGACAGCTCTGAACCGGGCGTTCCAAGCGCCGTGAACGAATAGTAAGGCGCTGGTCCGTCCGGGTAGACATGTGTGACTCGGGCCGTGACACTGCCGCCGCCGCAGACGCGGTTCAGCACGTCCTGTGTGGCGCCGCGCACTGAGCGATCAAACTCCGGCCATCGATCCCAAGTGATCGATGTCTCGAATGTATCGGCGATGACGCCCAACCCGGTGATGTCGTTCCAGTCGTATGGCAAGTTGATGAACGCCTCTCGCCACGCGCCAACAGCACCCTGGCGCCCAGCAGGGTCGCTGCTGGTCGTCGCCCCGGCGGGCGCGGGCGAGATCACGATCTCGTCGTCATCGACCTGCCCGCCTGCGTCCCGGGCGATCGATACGGCCTCTTTGATAAATGCGTCCTGCGGAACGTCATCGGATTCGAATCCGATGATCAGGATGGCGGTGTTGCCGTCCAGGCCGGCCATCGCCTGTCCCTCGCCCGGGTCCAGGATGCGCAGGTTGGCGGGCCAGAGTTTGGCCTGTGCGATGCCGCGTGCGGCCTCAGAGACCGACCCCAGCGACGGGAACGAGACGCCTGTAGATGCTCTGAAAACTGGCCGTCCCTGTATGCGCATCCACGCCTCTGTGACGATGCCGAGGATGCCTTCGCTGCCAAGTGCCAGCCGGTCCGGACTTGGCCCCGCGCCGCTCCCGGGCAGACGAAACGATTCCCAGGGCCCGGACGGGGTGATCATGCGGACCGATTCGACGAAATCATCGATCCGCGTCTCGTTGGTGGCGTAGTGGCCGCCAGAGCGTGTGACGATCCATCCACCTACGGTCGAATACTCGAAGCTCTGCGGGAAATGACGCATCGTGAAGCCATGTGGCTTCAGTTGCGCTTCAAACACCGGGCCGAGCGCTCCCGCTTGTACTCGCACGGCCCGAGATACATCATCGACCTCAAGCACACGGTCCATCCGGGTCATGTCTATCGTGACGAGGCCGTCGTAACCCTCAGGCGCTTCCACACCCCCGACCACAGACGAGCCGCCGCCAAAGGGTGTAGCCGGGAATCCGGCGCCACCGCACCAGTCCAGCAGCGTCACGACATCGGCTTCGTTCCGCGGGTAAGCCACGACGTCTGGCGGGTTCTGGAAGTCGCCGTTGAACTTGCGAACGCGGTCTCGAAAGCTGTGCCCGTAAGTGTGAAAGGCGCGCTCGTAGGTGTCCGTGGTGACGATCTCAGACAGGGAATCCGGGGCCGTGATGCGGGGCGAGCGCAGATCAAGCTGATCCACGGAGCGGGGCTGCACGGTTGTAAGAGATACGCCGAAGTGTTCCGACATCGCTTTTGCCGCGGCTTCACGCTTTGCGGGCGTCGGTTCCTGGGACTCCATGCCCCATGCCCAGAAACTTCGGCGATCTGTCACGTGTGATCCTTTTATTGATCTGTGTGTGAAGGGTTCGGCAGCGAGAGGCGGGACAGGAGTTTAAGTGGTTTTTGCCCCTTGCAGGGAGCAAGAGTTGAGCTGCCTCACCGTCATCCTAAATCGAGTTCAGGGCGATAGGTGGGTCGCAGAGAGGCTACGTTGTTGGGACTGCAAGGAAACGTCGACTCTTCTCCCTCATCCCGACCTTCTCCCGCTGGGAGTAGGGGAGCGTCCACGAGTTAAAAGCGTCGATCCGCCCCTATCAACGCTCGCAATCTCGGCGCGCCCGACAGCCAGCCCGGCAGCCTCGGGTGCACCCACATGGCGATCAGGAGAAAAGGCAGTGCCAGTAGGTAGGATCCGATTACATCCATCGCCCAGTGGTCGAGTTCGATTATCCTCGCCGGTCCCATCGTGACGATGAGCGATACCAGGAACACTCGTAAAGCTATCCGTGCCCGGCCCGGCTTCATGTAGACGCCGACCAGGTGAGTGAGGATGCCAAACACCACCACGGCGTAAACAACGTGCCCGCTCGGATATCCGCCGGAACCAAACACGGCTTCCGACCATTCAAGCTCGGCGTTTGGCCGCGGGCGTGACGCCAGATCAGTAACTCGTGTCAAGGCGGTTATCGCTCCGGTGGCGAAGTAAGTGAGCGCCGCATATCGACCCCACGCGAACCACACGATCGGGATTATCAGTACTAATATCACCGGAGCAACGGTGGCTTCAGAGATGAAGTCCAGGAAGTCGACAACTGTTCGCACCCCGACCACATCAAGCTCACCGAACCAGCGCGTAAGTGTTCGCTCGCCTGCGAGAAGGTCGTTACTCCTTATGGCAAGCGTGAACCCGGCCGCCACGAGCGCCAGGATTGCGATAGGCAGCAGCCATTTGAGCCAGTCAGCCGGGACCGGCTCGCCTGAGTAATTAGGGGACGCAGCCTGATCCGGCCCCTGGCTCATACCGCGGCGTGCTCGGCGGCGCCCGTCCCGGCGATCTTCCCGAAAACGAAACCGTTCGTAATGCCTGAACCGCCCGGGTAGTTCTCGTAGAAGATCCCGCCGACCAGCTCACCCGCTGCGTACAGCCCGGGAATGGGGTTGTCTTGCGTATCGATAACGCGTCCGGTGGTATCGATCTTGAGTCCGCCGAACGTGAAAGTGATGCCGCAAGTAACGGCGTATCCGGTGTACGGCGGCTTGTCCAAACGCAGCGCCCAGTTGCTCTTTGGCAGCGTGATGCCTACGGTGCCCTTCCCGTCCAGGATCGCCGGGTTGTACGGCGTGTCCTGAACGGCGGCGTTGTATTCGGAGACCGTGTGTTCCAGCGCGTCCGCGTCAATATCCAGTCCTATGGCCAGTTCACGAATGGTGTCGGCCTCAAACTTGGTGGTCTCGCGGATGTGGTATTCGTCCCGTAACATGTCGGTGACCTGCGAGTCGAATATCTGTATGGCGAGGCCTTGAGGCTGGTTCAGGATCTCTTTGCCATACTTGGCATAGGTGTAGTTTCGGAAGTCCGCGCCCTCGTCCACAAACCGATTGCCCTCTATGTTTACGATCAACCCGAGCGGGTAGGAGTGTTTCTGGAACAGGTCTGCGATGTTTCGATCGCCGCCCTCGTCGGGAGCTCCAGCGTCCCATGCCACGGCGTGACAACCGCTGTAGTGGCCGTGTGAACGAGCGCCGATCTCCAGTGCCATTCGGATGCCGTCGCCGGTGTTGTATCGGGTGCCGCGGACCTTGGCGAGGTCCCAGTCCGGACCGAGGTAGCGGGTACGCATCTCGGCGTTGGCCTCAAACCCTCCGCAGGCCAGGACGACCGAAGACGTGACGATCTCGGTGAGCCCGTCCGGACCCCTTAACGCGATGCCCCTGATTCCGCCCGTCTGGTCGATTAACAGGTGATCGCCCATCGTGGCGTATGCAATGTCGATGCCTAGATCTACCGTGCGGTCGAAGAGTGAATCTACCAGCCCCTTGCCGGCCCCCACGGTCTCGCAGGCAAGCCCGCCCCAGAACTTGTAAACGCCATCGACCAGAAACGATTGGCGACTGTACATGAGTCCCCAGCGAACGCCCTGCTCACGGAGCCAGACGGCAGTGTCGTGGGCGTTGTTTACCAGCACATCCGCCAGCTCCGGGTCGGACTTCCCGCCTGTCACGCGCATCAGGTCGTCGTAAAACGCGCTGCGCGGGTATGAGCCGACATCTATCTTTGCACGCTCGGCGTCCGAGATTTCGCCGAGCAAGGGGATGAGGTCATCGAGATCGTCGTAGGGAAATCGAACAGCGCCGCCTGTGACGTATGAGTTTCCGCCGCGCGCAGCCTCGGGCGCTTTCTCAAGAACCAGGACACCCGCTCCGTCCAGATTGGCGGCGATCGCCGCGCTCAGGGCGGCGTTGCCCGCGCCGACAACCACAACGTCGTACTTGTCCTTGAAAGTCGGCATTCAGTTCTCCGGGGCTGGTTTGGATGTTCGCGGCAGGGTGCGATCTCAAGATGGAGGAAGTCTACCGCTGCCGTGGGGGTGTTGCGGAGGGATTACCGAGGTTCCCTTTGTTAAACATCAACTACCTATCTACAAAATGTCATCCTGAATCGAGTTCAGGATGAGGGTAAGAGTCACCATTCGTGACTGTTGAAAACGACTCCAATTTACTGTCCGGTTAGCTCCCGGAGTCGCGCTTCTTCGTTGCGAGAGCGCTGATCGCCTCAAGTACGACTCGGTGCGCCAGTTGCGCCGTGATGTCTGATGGGTCGTATGGTGGCGACACCTCGACGATGTCCATCGCAACCAGGTGCACATCTGAGCCGACGATACGGCGGACGGCGCGCAGCAGTTCTCGGCCGGACAGTCCGCCCGGTTCGGGTGTGCCGGTGCCAGGTGCAAACGCCGGGTCCGCCACGTCTATGTCCACCGACAGGTACAGATGGTCTGCGCCGTCCAGAGCCTGCGAGATCGCTTCCGCAATCACCTCGTCAAATCCGCGCGCCTCGATCTCTGACATCAGGTGCCATCGCATGCCCTGTTCTTTCATCCAATCAAACGTGTCTTTAGGAGGCCAGTAGCCGCGCAACCCGACCTGGACAAAGTTCTTACCGGGCACTGCGCCCGACTCGATCAATCGCCGCATGGGGTTGCCGTGGGCGATCAAGACACCGCCGTAGCCGGACTCGCCGGTGTCTGCGTGGGCATCAAAGTGGAGGATGCCGACGTTGCCGTGGCCGTACCTGTCCGCGACCGCCGTGGCTGAGGGCAGGGTGATGGAATGGTCGCCACCGAGCACGATCGGCAGCGTGTCCGCATCAAGGGCCTCCGTTACTTTGGCCTTGACCGCATCGTGGCTTAACTGGAGATCGGACGGCGGGCAGTTGGCGTCGCCGAAGTCGACCACTTTCATGAATTCGAGCGGATCGATATCCAGCCCGAGGTGATACAGCGTTCGCGATGCGGTGAAATAGGACGCCTCACGTATGGCACGTGGACCAAATCGTGTGCCGGGCCGGTACACAACGCCCATGTCTACGGGCGCGCCGAGGATGGCGATATCAGCGTCAGACGACTTCAACTCGGCGGCATCCCGGGCGAACGGGAGGTGCAGATATGTCGGTAAACCGACGAATTCGGGATGGGGATCGTCGCCGTGGAGGTTTGTCATGAATTGTCCCTTCAAATCGAAGTACGGCTAGGTTCGTCCGCTTCACGTGATGGTAATCCCGCCGTCCACCACGTAGGTGCCGCCTGTCGCGAACCCGGCGTCGTCTGATGCAAGGAAAGCAACCCACGGGGCTATGTCTTCGGGCGTTCCAAGTCGGCCCAACGGGGTCGAAGCCAGCATCATTTCCCGTCGTCCGTCTGGATCAGGAAAATCGTCCCAATCCGGCGTTCGCTCCAGCGCGCCCGGACAAATTGCATTCGACCGTATGCCTTTGTCACCGTAGTGGACGGCGATGTGTCGATTCAGGCCTAGCAGCGCGGTTTTCGCCGTCATGTAAGAGACATTGGGCGTCCGACCGATTATCGCTGTGATTGAGCTAATGATCACTATGGAGCCGCCATCGCCCTGTTTGATCATCTGTGCCAGGCCGTGCTTGCAGGTCCGGAAGACGCCGCGCAGGTTCACGTCCTGAGTGCGCTCCAACTCCTCTTCTTCCATCTCGAAGAGGTTGACGTCCGTGTTGTGGCGCTGGATTCCGGC
>JAYGCG010000011.1:0-16372 GCA_046583455.1 Dehalococcoidia bacterium
GGGAACTTTGACCCGATGGCCATGGGTGGGTTCGACGCAGAGAAATTCGAGGCCTTCAACCCGACGGCTATGGGCGGATTCGATGCTGCCCAGGTCGAACATTTCGACCCGACGGCGATGGGTGGGTTCGACGTAGAGAAATTCGAGAACTTCGACCCGACGGCAATGGAAGGATTCGATGCTTCGCACCTCGAAAACTTCGACCCGCTCGCTATGGGCGGATTCGACGCAGAGAAGTTCGCCAACTTCGACCCAACTGCGATGACAGGATTCGACGCTTCGCACCTCGAAAACTTCGTACACGAAGCGGTGAGTGGTTTCGCCCGTGAGCACGTCGTCGGAATGGACGTGGATGCCCTGGTTGGCTTCGAGGTAGAGCACGTAGTCAACCTCGAACAAACAGCCAAAGACGGGTTCGGAGACAAAGTCATCGTCTACGATGACTTCGACCTCGATGTCCGGGGTGAGTTGATTGGTGAAGAAGCCCAGCGCTTGGGTGGATTCGGATCTTTCGACGACCTCCTGGGCCAGATCGGTGGCGATGGACCGACTCCGGAAGAGCTCAAGGAGCTTGGATGGAGCGAGGACTTCGACTTGGCCGACGTG
The DNA here is from genome assembly GCA_046583455.1 of Dehalococcoidia bacterium. Lineage (GTDB taxonomy): Bacteria > Chloroflexota > Dehalococcoidia > Lucifugimonadales > Lucifugimonadaceae. Next base: position 607 of record JAYGCG010000011.1, read on the forward strand.
GACTTCGGTACCGAAGACACGGGTGTTGTCTGGCCCGAATTCATGCCAGCCGACGATCTCGCTAGGGCTCTCGCGGCATTCGGTGGATAGGTTATACAAACCATCGGGTAGCCTCTGAAACGAAGAACGAGGCTCAAGAAGAATAAGGACAGTGCGTTCGCTCTTTGGCGGGCGCACTGTCGCGTTTATGCGTGTGGCATTTGGCTTTGAGCACCTCGGGACAATCGACCATTAACATTTCATTCCATGCCACAATTACCGACCACATATACCGCTTTACGGAGTTGACGATGCCCGAACCAGACCGCCCGTTACTGGCAATAACTCTTGGCGATCCCTCCGGGATAGGTCCCGAGGTTGTGGCACGCGCACTGGCTGAACCCGCCGCATACGAGATGGCACGGCCTGTAGTTGTTGGTGCGCTCGGGCCGATGCTACGCGGGATAAAGGACACCGGCGTAGGGCTAAAGGTTCGTGCGGTCAGCTCTGCAGAGGGCGCCGGCGAAGATCCCGGCGTAATTGATGTCCTGAACGTAGACGACTTTGAGGATGTGGAGTTTCCGCTTGGAGAACTATCCGCCGTGTCCGGTAAAGCCGCCCACGCCTGGATAGAGCGTGCCGTCAGGTTGTGCCAGGACGGCGGAGCGGACGCCATGGTGACTGCGCCGGTGAACAAAGAGGCGCTGAACATGGCCGGATCCACCGACATGGGGCACCAGGAGGTGTTCAAGCGGATGTCCGGATCGGACTACGTCGCCACAATGCTGGTATCCGGGACGCTCCGCTGCATGCACCTGAGCACTCACCGGTCGCTCAAACGCGCAGCCGAATACGCGACGCGAGAGAACATCCTGATGGCGACGAAGCTTACGGACGAGACATTTAAGTCGTGGGGATTCGAAAATCCGAGGATCGCCATAGCGGCGCTCAACCCACATGGCGGCGAGAACGGGATGATCGGCGACGAGGAGATAACGGACATCCGGCCCGCCGTGGAGGACGCCCAGGCGCTTGGCATCAACGCAAACGGCCCGATCCCTGCGGACTCGGTGTTTAACCAGGCGATCGACGGCCGATGGGATGTCGTGGTGGTGCTTTATCACGACCAGGGACACATCCCGATCAAGGTCCACGGGTTCGAGGAAAGCGTGAGCGTGAACCTGGGCATCCCGTGGATCCGAACCTCTGTAGACCACGGAACGGCCTTCGATATCGCAGGCAAGGGCATCGCTCAGGCGGTGAGCATGCGAGAGGCGATCAAGCTGGCGACGCAACTGGCAACGGGCGTACGGCCTTCGTAGCCCGCAAGGCGGGACCAGTTTTCGGCAGAACGCCACAACCGGTACCTGCCTGAAGAGGGCCATATACCCTCTGCATTCTTATACTTGAACTGCGCCGTAATCCAACGCGGGCGCGACATTTCAAATCGGGAGCATCCACTTGAAACTGGGATTCATCGGCGGCGGGGTGATGGCTGAGGCCATCATCTCCGGAGTACGCCGTGCCAACCTGGACGCCGACATAACCGTCGGCGAGCCTGTTGCTGAACGTAGAGCGACGCTAGAGAGCGCTTACGGCGTCGTCGGAGTTGCCGAGAACTCGGCAGCCATCGACGGCGCGGACCTGATCGTGCTCGCCGTAAAGCCGCAACAGCTTGAGGGCGTGGCGTCCCAGATCGTCGACACACTGTCATCGGAACAGACAGTTCTGTCGATCCTCGCCGGGGTCAAGATGCACACGCTCGGCACCAAGCTGAACCACGGACGACTGATCCGTGTAATGCCGAACACGCCGGCGCAGGTTGGCGAGGGGATGAGCGCATGGTCTGCGTCGCCCGAGGTACCTGACTCGATCCGCGAGTTCGCCGGACAGATGCTGGACGCACTTGGTGTCTCTATCTACATGGACGACGAGAAGTACGTGGATATGGCCCTCGCGGTAAGCGCTAGCGGCCCGGCCTTCGTATATGTGTTCATGGAGTCTCTAATCGACGCCGGAGTGCTGCTGGGGTTGCCGCGCGATATGGCGCACACGCTGGCTCAACAATTGATCATCGGAAGCGGGGTGTTGGCGCGTGAGACTGGCAAACATCCCGCCGAGTTACGAAACCTTGTAACATCGCCCGGAGGAACGACCGCGGCGGGGTTGCAGGTGATGGAGGAAGCCGGATTCCGGGGCATCGTTATCAAGGCCGCAGTGGCGGCATGGGAACGCGGCGAAGAGCTAGGTAGGGGTTCCAAATGAGCGATCTTCTCGGAATTGTCGGGACCGCTTTTCAGCTGATGGCTTACGCCATAATCGCCCGCTCATTGACGACCTGGTTCCCGTCTGCACGAACCAACCCGCTAGTAGTAATCCTCTACCAGATCACGGACCCGATACTAATTCCGCTGAGCCGGGTCATCCCGCGCGCCGGCATGTTCGATTTTTCGCCGATGGTGGCCGTTATCGCGCTGTTCGTTCTCTCAAGAGTGTTCATGAACGCTTAGCCGGTCAGTCGCTCACGAACCTCGGCCTCAGATAGCCCGGTGACCTGAACGATCTTCCGGCGCGCCGTCTTCCCGTGCGTCACTCTGACGGCGGCGCGTCGAAGGCCGAGCGCCTTCGAAAGCACCTTGCATACGGCGATGTTCGCCGCGCCATCAACAGGCGGCGCCGTGACGCTCATCCGAAGCGTACCGTCCTCAAGAAACCCCAGCACACCATCAGAGCTGGCCCGGGGCTGAACACGGATCGTAATACGGCAAGACTCCAAATGAATAACCGCCTGACGAGGCTCAGGCGTGCGCCATCGCGCCGCCGTCGACGAAGATCGTTTGGCCTGTCGTGAAGTCCGATAAGTCTCCGGAAAGGTAGATCATCAGCGTCGCGATCTCGTCCGGCGTTCCCTTGCGTCGCAGCGGGAGATAACGGACAAGAAGCTCTTTCTGCTGCTCTTCAAGCGACGGCGGGTCCAGCTCAATCCAGCCCGTCGCAATGCAGTTGATCCGTACACCTGACCTGCCCCACTCAAGTGAGAGCGACCGAGTCATCTGCTGAATCGCCGCCTGTGATGCGGAGAAAGGAGCATGGTTGGTGAGTCCACGCTCGGCCATCTCCGAGATGATGTTCACGATGTGGCCACTGCCCTGCTCCGTCATCCTTCGGCCGGCAGAACGTGCCCAGCGGAACGCCGCACCGGCGTTGGCGTCCATCACGGTGTTCCATTCGAACTCGGTCGTATCGAGCGTCGGCTTTCCGAACTCGGTGAGCGACGCGTTGACCAGAATGTCGATACCGCCCAGCTCTGAGACGGTCTTATCAACCGCGGCGTCCGTTTCGACGTATCCGGGGAACTCGCCGATGATCGTCGCGGATCGCCGACCCTGTGCGGTCACGGCGGCGGCGGCGGACTCGACGTACTCGGCGGAGCTTCCTGCTACAGCAACGTCCGCGCCAGCCTCGGCGAGCGCGGAGGCGAGCACCGGCGCCCAGCCGCGTGTGTCCACGGTCATCAGTGCGACCTTGCCTTCAAGGGTCCAGTCATTCGGGACGGGCATCGTTATTCCTGACTTTGAAGTTTGGAGAGATCTCGGGATAAGTGGAGATACTTACCCGTAGCTCAGGCGAGTTCGGTGATGGGTCCGTAGCCGGTTGGCGCCATGCCTCCGGCCAGGCCACCGCCATCCACGATGAACATCTCGCCGGTCATGTAGTCGGACGCAGCCGAGGCCAGCCACACGGCGACAGGGCCGAATTCTCGAGGGAACCCGGTGCGGCCCACAGGGATTAAGTCTCCGCGCGGGAGCGACATGGAGGTGGCGTTGGTCGCCTCTGTAGGGAAGAACCCGGGGACGATGGCGTTACATGTGATGCCGTAACGGCCCAGGCTCACGGCCATGGCGCGCGTGATGTTCACGATACCGCCCTTGCCTGCGGTGTACATGTAGTTATCGCGGCCGCCCCGAAAGCCGAATCCGGAAGCAACGTTGACTATCTTTCCGGAGCCGCGGTCCGCCATGTGCTTCGAAATGGCGCGGGCACAGTAGAACGCGGAACTAAGGTTGGTCTCGATGCCGATGTGCCACGATTCGTCAGTTATCTCCCACAACGGGGGCCTGCCGGTCTCACGAACAATCCCAGCGTTGTTGAACAACACGTGAACGTCGCCCCATTCGTTCAGGACGGTCTCGAACAGCGCGTTCACGGCCGCCGTGTCCGTGACATCTGTCGAGACGGCCATCGACTTCCCGCCGAGCTCTTTCACCATGTCCGCCGCATCGTCGATCGGACCCTGCCTTCGGCCTGCGATTGCGATGTTGGCACCGGCCTCGGCCATGCCACGCACCATCTCAAGGCCAAGGCCGGTACCGCCGCCGGTTATAACGACATTCATGCCGTCAAGGTTTAGCGCATCAAGTACGCCCATTCGCTGCTCCAGTTACTTGTTGGTTCTGGTTAATAGGTCGATGTTATCGACGCGCTGACCCGGCACGAGTCTGCTCGCTACTGGCCTGGCAGTTGTGTCGTCACTTCCCCTGCTTCGAGCAGTCGCAGTTCGCCGCTGCCGTCTCGCAGCAGAAGGCGTCCGGTGTCGTCGACGCCCTCCGCTATCCCGTGTATGAATTCATCGCCCCATCGCACATCGATCTCCTGGCCGATCGTTTCGAGCCTCGCGCTCCAATCTGAAACAAGCGTACCCATGTGCTCCGGGCTGGAATAGATGCGGTCCATCTCAGACAGAAGTTCACGCATCACTTCAAGTCTCGATACAGACTTTCCGGTCAAAGTACGAAGGCTCGTGGCAATATTTGAGATATCAGGATGTGCGGCGGCGTCCATGTTGACGTTTACGCCGGTGCCGACGATGGCGAAGTATCCGGCGTTTGAGCTGCCTGACTCAACAAGCGATCCGGATATCTTACGATCAGCCACGCGGACATCGTTTGGCCATTTCAGGGTGACGGGCTGATCCGTAAACTCGTCCAGGGTCCTCGCGATGGCGAGTCCGGCGACGAGAGGCATTTTGGGCAGATCTGTTACATCGGGCCGCAAAAGAACCGAAAAAAGAATGTCCCTACCCGGAGGAGATGTCCATGTACGTGACATCCGGCCACGGCCTGCGGTTTGAACGTCAGCGATCACCACAAGCCCTTCAGGCTCACCTGCTTCAGCGGCACGCCTGGCATCGTCGTTCGTGGATTCGGTCTCCTCGTACCACACAATTCGGCGACCGATCACATGACGATCGTCCAGGGTTTCAAGCCCCTCAAATTCGTTCTGAACGTCGCTCAAGACCCCTCCTGCCGGGAATTATTAGTGACCAACCTTCTTCTGGCCGCCAGCCGACGTAGTATCGCCGCCGCTCACCACCTGTCAAATCCACCAGGAAAATGTTGATGAGTAGGTGGAAACCCCCATCTTGATAAGTAAGACCTGGGACGAGGTCTGCAATCAGCCCCGCTAGTCTGAAGATCACTGCGAATCGGGGAGAGTATCGTCGTTGCCACCGGGGCGACCTCGAATGCCGGGTATTCCCCGGATCAGTCCAGCGAGAGGTACGTATGGCTCATACGCCATCCAATAACCGTTCTGATGAAATGAACTCGGAGTCGTTGGAGTCTCTCTGGCGCCAGGCCCTCCTCATCAGGGATTTTGCCCGCGACGAGGTCGACGCGACCAGCAGACGACGTGCGGACGCAGAGCAGGCCAGGCAGCAGGCCGAACAGGACTCAATTCGGGCGACCGAAGAGTTGTGCGCAGCCATCCGGGCTGAGGCGCAAACAGATCTTGAAGAGGCCCAGGCTACTCTCGAAACCGCTCGTGACCTTCAGGAGCACGCCGAAGCCGAGCTTGATGTTGCGCGTTCCATAAAGGAACAGGCCGAGGCCGACTCGACGAAGGTCAGAAGCGAAGCCCAGGAAGCTGCTGCGGCCGAGATCAGGGCCGCCCGCAAGATGCTGAACGACGCGGAAGACACAAACCGCAAGATCCTCTCGGACGTCGAGGAACAGGCGACCACTGTCATCGCAGAAGCAACCGCCGAAGCAGAGGCAAGCGTAGCCAAGCTTCGATCGAAGGCCACCGAAGAGATTCAGCGGATCGCCGTCGATATCGAAGCCGCACGTATCGCAGCTCAAGAGGAGCTGGAGACGCAGCGGATTCTCACAGACACGATTCGCATTAAGTCGTCCGCATCCAAGGTCTCAGAGCGCAAAGAGCGACGACGGCGACGGGCCGAATTAACTCCCGAATCCGTGATGGCAAATGCGCCGGTAATGAAATCTGTCAAGGCAGTTGCGCCGAAAACTGAGGTAGTGTCCGAGTCGATAGAGACGCCTGAGAGTTCGGCGGAAGAGGTTGAGGCCACGCCTGCGAAAGCCGCGGTACGTGGCAAGGGCGGTCGCTTCGTCAAGAAGGCGGAGACGACGGCAACGATAAAGGCGGCCTAACCCCGGTTTCATAGCGGGCCATGCCAATCCGCTCATCGCAGCCCGGATATTCCATAAAGAGGGACGCTCATGCCGAGCGTCCCTCTTTTTCGTGTGTCACTCACGGCTCCCGGGACGTACATAACAGTCCAACGGTGTTACGGTCTTCCGACTTTCCGTAACTACAACACCGGAGTGCCCGCATTGTCGAAACGTTTCACGCCCGAGGTCTCGGTAGAACTACCGTCCGTGTACGACGCCCAGGTGTCGCCCGATGGAGCGCTGGTCGCTTTCGTAGTCGCAGACAACTTCCGTCGAGGCGGGGCCACGGCGCCCAAAATGCCACGGGCAAGTATCTACTCCGTTCCGGTGTCCGGTGGGTCTACGGTAAAGCTGACCAACAGCGAACGGTCCGATACGATGCCACGCTGGTCGCCCGATGGAAGTTCGTTGGCATTCCTCTCAGACCGCGATGTAGACGGACAGCGCCAGATTTACGTGCTCCCCCGTAGTGGCGGCGAGGCACGCAGGCTGACGGATGTGCAGGGCGACATTCCAAGCCCCCGCAGTCTTTCTCCGATGTCGTGGACGGAAGACGGCCGCTTCATCTCGTTTCTAAAAGTCGATGGCGAGACCGACGAAGATCGTGATCGACAGTCCACGGGCGCCGACGAGATCGTTTTCGAAGAAGATCACCGATACCAGCGCCTGTGGACTGTGAACGTCGAAAGTGGCGACACCCGGTGCGTATCCCCGAACGGGCTCCAGATCTGGGAGGCGACCGTATCACCGGACGGGGACCGAGTTGCGGCGGTCGTATCCGATCTGCCGTACGAGGGCGACTGGTACCTGAATCGCCTGGTCGTGTTCGGGATCGACTTGGACCAGGTCACTGTGCTCTACGACGAGAAACGCCCCGCAGCCAAACCAGAGTGGTCGCCGGACGGAGCGTCCGTGGCGTTCCTGACCTCGATCTACAGCGATCGCGGCAATGACTCGGGCGATCTGATGCTGGTTCCGGCCACCGGCGGAGAACCACGTAATCTCACGGCGGACCACGGAGTCTCAGACCATTACGGCGTGTTCCATGAGAGCGGAGACACCATCCTGACGGCCACAAACGTCCACGGCGGCTCCGGCATCAGCAGGATCGATGTCCAGTCCGGAGAACGCACATATCTGTGGAACGAGAAGAAGGGCTTCTCCAACTTCTCCCGCTCATCCGGCGTCTCTGGCGTCTCCGGGTCTTCGGATCCTGGCGAGCCGGTTTTCGCGGCCGTAATCGACGATCCCGACCATCTGCCCGAGGTTTTTGCGGGGACGGAGGTCGGAGGAAAGATCCAGTGGCGAATGCTGACCGATGTACATGCCGATTGGTCCGATCTCGATATCGGCGAGACACGCGAGGTGTTCTGGGAGGGCAACGATGGATTGGATATCCAGGGCTTGCTGCAGCTCCCGCCCGGTTATACAACTGGTCACATACCCGTAGCGATGATGGTGCACGGAGGGCCTACCGGCGCAGTCAGGTTCAATTTCCAGGACCACCACCGATGGGCGAAATTGATCTCTGACTCGGGAATCGCCGTATTCATGCCGAACTACCGCGGATCAACGGGTTGGGGCGTCCCGTTCGCAGAAACCAACGTCGGTGACATGGGCGGCGAGGACTTCCAGGACATGCTCGCCGGGCTCGATCACCTAATTGAAAGCGGAATAGCCGACCCGGAACGGCTTGGCATCTGCGGCTGGAGCTATGGCGGCTTCACCGCGGCATGGGCGGTGACACAGACCAATCGATTCAAGGCCGCGATCATGGGCGCGGGGATCGCCGATTGGAGAGCGTTCCATGGGCGGTCGTATCTGCACGTGTGGGATTCAATTCATTATGACGACTCAGACCCGTACGACCTCGATAGCGCCCACGCTGCGTTCTCGCCGATCAACTTCGTCAAGGACGTCCAGACGCCGACGCTGATCCTGCACGGCGAGCAGGACTGGGACGTGCCGGTGGAACAGGGCTACCAGTTCTTCCGGGCGCTAAAGGACCAGGGCGTCGACACCCGCCTCGTCGTGTACCCAAGAGAGCCGCACGGCGTCGAGGAGTACGAGCACCAGTTGGACATAGCTCGTCGCGTCCGACGATGGTTCGAGGAGCGGTTGTTGGACTAGCGTGGGATGAGGAGGGGTACAGCAGTTTCATCCCGCCCGTCGTTCTCCCTTTCTATTAGTTATATTTCCTCCATCTAGGATTTGAACGATTCCGCATAATTGTGGTCGGGATTTAAATTTAATCCGAGTAAATAACCGAGGTGATGTGAGCTTACTAATACGACACCCAATATACTGAGTGTAATCGCGAAGACTCAATTGATTCGTAGCATGCACTCTTATGAATATTGGGCAGAAGTAAAAATTAAACTTCCTATCCATTTTTTGGTGGATAACGGAAAATCGTTTATTGTCAAATTATCTGACTATGAATGCCGGTTGACACTTCAGGAATCCTCCACCCCATTTTTGCGAGGTCCGGGTTTCGGTGAGATGTCAGGTGTTGAGATGAGGCATGACCGCCGCGGCCTCACACGGGCGTCCGATGTACAAATACATCTGCCAGGACCTTTACTTGAAGTCGAAGCGGACGACATGCGGAGTGAAGGAATCGAAGGCTCGGATCCTTCTGCCAACGTTCTAGACCAGGCACTGACCGTAATCAACAAGTTCGTCGACTCATATCGTTTTTTGTCTGACGAATTTCACGTTCGAAGAATCTTAACCTCGGATCTCACTGGTATGTGGTCCGTCCAGATAGATTGGTTCAAAGACGGTCGCTATGTTGTTTCTTCAGCATCAGGCAACTTTAGATCCGGTATGACTTTAGCGAGGAATCCAGCGCCTATTAAGTTTCAAAACGAACTGGCGCAATGGTTGAACAATACCGAGACACCACTGCACGGTCTTCTGCTTCTTAACGCCAAGGATTACGTTGAGTACGGTGATTATCGAATGGCGGTTGTTGACCCCCGTACATCCTTAGAGATGATGGTGGATGAGATCCTCAATCAGAATTTCTCCGCAACTCCAATCGATGCCGTGCGGGACATACTCAACGTTCGGCCGAGTGCATCGCCCTCGAACCTCCATGAAGTCATCGGTGCTGCGCGAATCAATGACAAATTGAAGGACGGTCTTCGGAAAGCAGCAGGGGTGAGCCTGGCTGACCATACCGATCTTTGGAGTCGATGGTTAGCTAGCAAGCAAGTTAGAGAGGGAGCGGTTCATTACGGCAAAGCGGTAAGCAAGCGACAAGCAGAGGATCACATCGATGTTGTGCAGGAAATGAGGGAGTTACTGTCAGTCGATGGCCCGAGTGATAATTGGAAAGTTACTTACGTTCGGTCAGGGACGCTCACTACCGATTGGTTCAGTCCCTGACCGAAATCAACACCCGCGTCATCGTCTACCCATGCGAACCGCACGGCGTGGAGGAATACGAGCAGCAGCTAGACATCGCACGCTGGGTACGTTTGTGGTTCGAGGAGCGCTTGCTGGATTGAAACGCGCCGTACTTTTGATCTATTTGGGACACTTATTCCATCGCCTCCGATCAGGGAGTACCGGGACGTGGTCGATTCCATTGCAGGGATCGCTGGATTACCGATCGACGAATTCTTTGAACTGTGGATGTCCGTCAACGATGACCGATTGAAGGGCACTAACGGCTCGTCCGAGGGCGATATCGGTGAGGTGATGGGCCTGCTTGGTACCACCCTGTCGAACGAGCAGATGGAAGAGTGCGTTCAGGTTCGGCGTGATGCAACGTCACGGTTGCTGATCCCCAAACCGAACTGCATCGAGACCTTGCGGCAGCTCTCTGATTCCGGAGTCAGACTGGCCCTGGTATCCGACTGCGTCTTTGATGTGCCCGCAATCTGGCCATCGAGTCGGTTCGCAAAGATGTTCTCCACTACCGTGTTCTCGTGCGTTCTGGGAGTTCGGAAACCAGACACACGTCTTTACAAGACCGCCATGGATGGACTCGGGGTGATGCCGTCTGATTGCCTGTTCATCGGGGATGGAGGCTCCAACGAACTCCAGGGCGCTCCGGAACTTGGCATCGCCGCATACATGCTCGACGACCAACCGGTAGGCTAGAGCACCGTACTCCGTGTAGACGTTCATGACTGGGATGGCCCGTCCATCCAGAACCTCTCCGAGGTCCCGGGACTCGTGGCGAAGCTCGGGAGTAGCTGACCGGACATTAGGTCTGATCACAGGCGAATCACACTATCCAATGCCTGACTGGACAGCTGACACCCACAAAATCACCCCTCGCACAACAGCTCTATCCAGATGGCCGCCCAGCCGGGCCCTAGCCGGGCTACACGGTAGCGTGCGTTGAATCTCTGAAATCCTGTGTGACGCCTGCTCGTGGCGTCGTTTATAGGCCGGGCGTAGACTCCAATTCTCGTGGACCGGCGGATTCCGTCGCCGATTGCATGCCGCACGGTGGTAGGGAGTGGTCTGCGAGGTCTGGTTTCGCAATGGGAACAAATTCATTGCGGCCTTGATCACAGCCTAACGCCCGGATGGTGAAAATGCAGCGCGCGACACGAGAGGTTCTGTACTACGAGACGGGAGCCGACAACCCGGTCACGATGACAGTCAAACCCGGCGAAGTATTCGAAGTAGAGACCCAGATGAACCGGGGCCCCAACTCAGACCATCCCTCCGTTCCTGACCACCTGCGTGAGTACTACAACACTGTGCGCAGCGACAGCCTGCCGACAGACAAAGGCAACGCCTCATCCGGCGCGATACGCGTCGAGGGGGCAGAGCCAGGGCAGGTTCTGGTCGTCCATATCGAGAAGATAACCCCGCACAACATCGGCTGGACCGGCTATCGGGGCAACACGGGCGCCATGCCCGGTTGGCTTGGAGATTCCAATGTAGGGCCTACCTCCAAAGTCGTTGAGATCCGTGACGGCAAAATTATCTGGAACGACAAGTTTTCGATTCCGATCAAGCCGATGCTCGGCTGCGTCGGCGTTGCGCCCGCACGTGACCGCTGGGTCAACTCGTGGGCCGGCGTCTGGGGCGGCAACTTTGACATCCAGGAAGTCACCAACGGCGCACAGGTCCACATACCTATTCAGGTTCCCGGCGCGAATCTCCACATCGGTGACATGCACGCGTTGCAAGGCGACGGCGAGATCTGTGGCGGCGGCGGCATCGAGACGGGCGGGATCGCCCGGCTGAGGGTGGAGCTCAAGAACAAGCCCGCCAACATGACCTGGCCTCGGATCGAGAACGACGAATACATCATGACGACGGCGCAGGCGCGACCGGCGGAAGACGCCTTCCGCACCGCCCTGAGCGAGATGCTGCTGTGGCTTGAGGAGGAGTACAACTTTGCGCGCAAGGACGCGTTCATGTTTCTCGCCCAGGTCCTGGAAGCCCGTATCACCCAGTTCGTAAACCCAACCTTCAGCTATGTCGCGAAGGTCAAGAAGGAACACCTGGAGTGGACAAGGTGAGTTCGGCACACGAGTACAACTACACCAGCTTCCCGTTGGACATGGACATGGCGTCCTTCAAAGGATTTCGTGACGGTGCGCCGGGGCCCGGAGAGCCCGCGCCAGATGGCGAGCTGACCAACGCTGTGACTGGAGAGCGCGTCAAACTCTCCGATCTCTGGAAACAGGGACATCAGGTGATCGAGTTTGGCTCGATCACCTGAGCGTACTGCGGTCTGGCGGCGCCAGACCTAGAGCCCATGGCGAAGGAGTTCGCTCAAGACGACATTCAGTTTATTTTTCTGTACACACGTGAAGCGCACCCGGGAGACAACAAGCCGCATCACTCAAGCATGGAGCAGAAGTTGAGGTACGCCCTTGATTTCGTGGAGATGTGGGGCATCGAACGCCCGATGTACGTCGACGACCTCGATGGACCAGTCCACCGGGCGTACGGAACGCTTCCGAATATGACATGGATTATCAACAGGGCCGGCCACATCGTGTACAAGGCTGACTGGACTGACAAACGCACAGTTCGGGCCGCGGTGGAGCAACTGGTGGCCGAGAGGAACCTGCAACAGGCGAGTACCCGGATCACTCCCTACCACGTCTACTGGCAGCCCAATCGAGAGAATCCAACGGTCGAGTTCGTCGGCGGTCTCTACGATGTGTCGGGCGAGCGGGCCGTCAAAGAGTTCATCGCAGCGCACCGGCAGACCAACGGAGAAGGTGCGGCGACGATGGTGCAAAGAGCCGCCGAACAGGCTCTCAAGTTACGGCAAGCCGCTCCGGCGGGGGACGACTAACTTGAATCACCCGGATTTTTCGAGAGAAAGTGACTTCGGAACTCACCTGTATGACTGAGTTGTACCGATTCGACAAAAGCCAGGCGCTATACGAACGTGCCCAACTGATGGTCGCGGGCGGCATCAGCAGCCAGATTCGGCGCGCTGAACTGCCAGTCCCGCTCTGGTTCGAACGCGCCAAGAACGGCCTGATGTGGGACGTGGACGGCAACGAATACGTCGACTACGTCATGGGCATGGGGCCAAACATATTCGGCCACGCACCGGATTTCATCGTGGACGCTGTTGCCCGGGACATGCGTGACGGCTTTGTCTTCGCCGGGCAGATGGAACTGGAGCTGGAAGTCACGGAGATGGTCCAGAGTTCAGTCCCGCTCAAAGGCCCGGTGCGGTATGCATCGTCCGGCACAGAGATCGACCAGGTGGCGTTGCGACTGGCGCGGGGCTACACCGGACGTCCCAAATATCTCAAGTTTGAGGGCCACTATCACGGCTGGATGGACACGGTGGCGTTCAGCGTCCACCCGCCGCTTGACCAGGCAGGCCCGTTGGACAGCCCGATAGCCGTTCCAGAGTCCGGCGGAATAGCGCCCGGCTCCGACAAAGACATCGTGATCGCGGCCTGGAACGATTTGGACGCGCTGACGGCGGTGTTCGAGAAGCACGGCAACGATCTTGCGTGCGTGTTAACCGAGCCGATCCTCTGCAACACGAACTGCATCATGCCCCGGCCGGGTTACATGGAGGGCATGAGGGAGCTGTGCAACCAGTACGGTGTACTGCTCATATTTGACGAGGTGATTACCGGATTCAGGGTCGCGCTCGGCGGCGCACAGGAACTGCTCGGGGTGGAGCCCGACCTGGCAACGTATGCGAAGGCGCTAGCCGGAGGGTTCCCGTTGTCGATGATGATCGGCAAGCCGGAGATTATGGCGATGCTTGGCGATGGCCGTGTGCAGCACGGCGGCAGCTTCAACAGCAACGTGATGTCTATGTCCGCAGGGCGGGCAGGACTGAAACACATTCTGGAAAATCCCGACCGTTTTTACGCTGACCTCAATGCCCGGGGACATCGTCTCATCGAGGGACTGAAGCGAGTTGGGCGGGAAGTTGAGTCAGATCTCCAGGTTCAGGGTCTCGGTTCCACCTTCTGGACCAACTTCACAACCAAAGAGGAAATTTTCGACTACCGCGATCACGCGGAGAACGTTAACGAAGAGAAATATCATCGGTTCGCGCAAGCGATGCTTGAACGGGGGATACGTTTGAGCACTAACGGCCGGTGGCACATGGCGTCTTCGCACACGAACGCCGAGGTTGATCGCACCATTGAGGCGGCACGGTCCGCCCTCATGGCGATCTAGCCAGTACGGATGTGTAAATAGCGGCCCGGGGAACTTTGTGGGTCCGCAAGATCAAAGGAACATAGGAGCAAATAATTGCGCTGGAGTTCTGCAGTTTCCGATATTTCATCGCTCACCAGAGCAGTGGATGAGACGGCCGAGCAGGTGGAAATCGGGTTGGATGGTCCGTCCGCTGACCTGGTATTCGCCTTTATATCGTCACACCATGCGCCGTCGTACTACTCGGTGGTCGAGCTGGTGCGTTCACGGTTCTCAGGGGCGACCGTGATCGGCTGCTCGGCCGGCGGAGTCATCGGCGCCGGGCACGAAGTGGAGAAGACGCCGGGCGTTGCACTGACCGCAGCCAGTCTGCCGGGCGTAGTAATCACGCCATTCGAATTCGAAAAAGAAGAGCTGCCAAGCCCGGATGCACCACCCGATGCTTGGGAGGCTTTGATCGGTGTTCCCGCCTCGGATCACCCGAGCATCGTTCTGCTACCTGACCCGTTCACCCTCCCATCTGAAGCACTGGTCGAGGGTCTCGACTACGCCTACCCGGGCTCGGTCAAGATCGGCGGCCTTGCAAGTGGCGGCACCGTTAACGGCGCCAACGCCCTCTTCTCCAACCGAGGCACCCGCCGATCCGGTGCTGTGGGCGTCGCGCTCAGCGGCAACGTGGTGGTCGAAAGCGTCGTCGCCCAGGGTTGCCGTCCGATCGGGAAAGCGATGGTCGTAACAGGTTCCAATGACAACGTGATCACGGAGCTTGATGGCCAACTACCCCTCGACGTTCTGCGCAACCTGTTTGACGAGGGCGACGAACGCGAGAAACGGCTGATCAGGCGCTCATTACAGATCGGCATCCTTATGGACCCGTTCCAGGACGAGTTCGCCGGCGGCGATTTCTTGATACGCAACGTGATCGGCGCGGACGGCAACAACGGCGCGCTGGCCGTCGGTGAGCGAATTCGTGAGGGCCAGGTGGTCCAGTTCCACGTCCACGACGCCACAACTGCCAGTGACGACCTTGGCGCTAGTCTGATGCGTTACGCCAGCGACCATCCGGACGCTGCACCGGCCGGCGCTCTGTTGTTCTCCGGCCTCGGTCGCGGTGAACGGTTGTTCGGCATGGTCGACCACGACACGGATCTGTTCCAGTCAGTAGTTGGCTCAATGCCCATAACAGGGTTTTTCTGTAACGGCGAGATCGGGCCGGTCGGCGGCTCGACCTTCCTGCACGGCTACACCAGCTCGTTCGCACTGTTCAGCCCAAAGGAACCGACCGCGGTTTAGGGCGGACGAGCTTGTAGCGGCGTAAACTTCCGGCCCGATTAAGACTTAATACGTACAGGCCGGAGGCTCAATCTGTGGCTGCTACTACCAACCATGAAGTCCGATTCGCGGGTCGCGTCGCAATCGTTACCGGCGGGGCACTTGGCATCGGCGGCGGGACCGCACGAAAATTAGCTGCACAGGGCGCCAGTGTGCTGGTCGCCGATGTGAACGACGAGGCGGCGATCGCTAACGTGGCCGGTATTACGGCCGACGGCGGCACGGCGAAGGCCGTCCACACCGATGTGGGTTCGCACGACGCCATTAAGACGATGATCCAAACGGCCGTGGACGAATGGGGCCGGCTCGATATCCTCGTCCAGAACGCTTACGACGGTGGCCGACGATCTAACGGC
>JAYGCG010000050.1:0-20203 GCA_046583455.1 Dehalococcoidia bacterium
GCTGGCAGGCACGGCGGCCGGGTTCGCTCTGGACAACAACATCCTGATCATCGCCGGCGCGCTGGTCGGCGCGTCCGGGCTGATCCTCACCCGCATCATGACCCGTGCGATGAACCGATCTCTCGCAAACGTGATGTTCGGAGGGTTCGGGGCCTCGGGAATGGTGGTCACAGGTGTGGACGGAGAGGCCCGTCCATATCACACCGTGCAGGCGCAGGACGCGGCGATGATGCTGGGATACGCCGGTTCGGTGATCTTCGTCCCGGGATATGGCCTCGCCGTGGCCCAGGCGCAACACGAGCTACGCACGCTTGCCGATCTGCTACAGGCGAGAGGCGTTGACGTCAAATACGCCATCCACCCGGTCGCCGGCAGGATGCCCGGCCACATGAACGTGCTCCTCGCCGAGGCGGACGTTCCGTACGACCAGCTTTACGACTTGGATCAGATCAACCGCCAGTTCGATCAGACTGACGTTGCGGTGGTCGTCGGCGCGAATGACGTAGTGAACCCGGCAGCACGCGACAGCGAAGGCAGCCCTATCTACGGCATGCCTATCTTGAACGTGGATCACGCCGCTTCCGTCATCGTCCTGAAACGGTCCATGGCGTCCGGTTTCGCCGGGATCGACAACGACCTGTTCTACATTGACCGAACGTCGATGCTGTTCGGGGATGCCAAGGCATCGGTCGGCGGACTGGTAAGCGAGATCGAAGACCTGTAGGTCCTTCACGATGCTGCCCCCGCCACTGAGTTGCGAACTACCCCAGAAGATTTAGGTAGAAAGCTCCAAACGGGGTACCATCGCTGACGGCGTGCCGACATAACCGACTTGAAGCCCGCCTTGAATGACATCCCAACGAGGCGCACTTCAATTTGGCAATCCGGGATTCCGATGCGGCTGGCCTGACAAACAAAGCCGAATCGGCAAGCAACAGCCCTGAGGCGACGGCCAGAGATGGTACGCAACGGTCGTCCATCTTTTCCGCGCTCACCGCACCTCAGTACAGGCGTTTCTGGTTCGGTTAGCTTGCCTCAGTTGGCGCCACTCAGCTACTCATCATCGGCCAGGGCGTTCTGGTGTTCGATATCAGCGGTTCCGAGTTCCTGCTAGGCCTCGCTGGAGCGGTCACTGGAATAGCGACGATCATCGTCACCCTGTTCGGCGGGGTGCTGGCGGACCGCGTCAATAAACGCCTGCTTCTGATGGCCACTTCGCTCATGGTCGCCGGGTTGCTGTTCCTCCTCGCCACGCTAGACGTAACTGATGTCGTCAAGGTCTGGCACGTTGTCGCGATTGCGAGCGCGATCGGCGTCGTGGTCGGCTTCGGCTCTCCGGCGCGGCAGTCGATCTTTCCTCTTCTCATCAATCGACGAGATCAGATGATGAGCGCGGTGGCGCTTAATTCGGTGGTATGGCAGGGCACGAGGATCATCGTTCCTGCGATCGGCGGGTTTGCGCTCGCGTATTTCGGCACCCATTCCGTTTTCTTTGCCGGCGCCGTCGGGTTCGCGCTGATGTTTTTCATCATGATGACCGTCCACGTTGACGAGGGCGAGCGAGGACCGGCCCGCAACGCACTGTCGGAATTGTGGGAGGGCGTTCAATTCGTAGTGGCACACCGGCTTTTTGCGGTCCTGATCCCGCTCACCTACGCCAACATGTTCTTCGGCGTGTCGTACATGCAGTTGATCCCCGTCTTTGCTGATGCATATGCAGAGCAGTCTGACCAGGCGCTCGGGTTCCTGTTCGGGTTGGCCGGCGTTGGTTCAATCTGCGGCACATTTGCTGTAGCGCGCGTCCGTTCTTATCTGCCGGTCGGATGGCTGATGATCATCGGGTCTTCGGTCGGTTCAATGGCGATCATCGCCTTCGGGGTCTGGACACATTTCGGACCGGACCCCTCTGGATACGCCAATCCGATAATCTCGCCGATGTTTTTGCTTTCAGCGGCACTGATGTTCATCGCGGGCACCTTCAACTCGATGTTTATGATCAGCTCGATGACGGTCTTGCAACTGCGCGTCCCGTCCGCGCTTCGAGGGCGCGTGATGGGGATCTATGTGATGACCTTCAGCTTTATCGGCGTCGGCGGCCTGCTCACCGGTGGCGTTGCGCAGCTCATAAATGCCAGCTTCGCGGTTGCGGCCAGTGTGACCGTGATACTCGCGATCATGGTGTTTGTCGTGTTGAATCAGCCAATTTTGCGGAGACTACGGGCCGAGTGATCCGGGTACGGGCTGGAGAGGGTCAAATACGCCGGGCGGCGTTTGACCTATTCATGTCGCGCCGCAGAGTCCCGGCCATGGGAGCGCTGCGATGACGGATCGAGGAGCGCTTTCATCTGGCCGGGCGTCTCACGCTCCCGGTATGCTTACGCTCTTGATTGAGTCCGCCTGATTCTGGCCCTTTCCTGGTCGATCTACAGGCACACGAAATTGCTGAGGTACTGAAACAGGTGAGATCAGACGGGGTACGAGAGCGGCTTGAGGAGCGCGAACGATCCCTTTCGCCCTTCGCCGTCCGCTCGTCTGGCTCCGCGGGACGGGCGGTCCCTGAAGAAGAGAGCCCCATCCGAACGGCGTTCCAGCGCGACCGTGACCGGATCATTCACACGAACTCGTTCCGGCGAATGAAGCACAAGAGCCAGGTTTTTGTGGCGCCGATCGGCGATCACTATGTGACGCGGCTAACTCACACACTGGAAGTCGCTCAGATCGGGCGTACTATCGCTCGCGCCCTGAACCTGAACGAAGATCTGGTCGAAGCGATCGGCATGGGTCATGACCTCGGCCACACACCGTTCGGGCATCTTGGCGAGCGCGTCTTGAATGATCTGTTGCCCGGCGGATTCCACCACAGCCGCCACAGCGTTCGCATAGTTGAGGTTTTGGAAAAGGACGGTCGCGGTCTGAACCTCAGCAGCGAGGTCGTGGAGGGAATTCGGCGGCACTCCAAGTCACAGGGAACGTTCTTGGACCGGGACGCCGTTGAGGGCATGACGCTTGAGGCGCAGGTGATCCGGCTCTCGGACGCCATGGCCTACCTTGCGCACGACATAAACGACGCCATCCGCGCCGGCATCATCGACATAGACGATCTGCCGAGCGGCGCGATCACCCATCTGGGACGACGACACTCCGAGCGCGTGAATGCGCTCGTAACGGACGTGATCGAGGCCTCGTGGTCGGCAACGGGCCAGGGTGCTGGCGACGAAGTCCCGGTGATAACTATGTCCGCCGAATTTGGAGAGGTCGTGACGGAAGTCCGCGACTGGATGTTCCGGAAGGTATATCTCCCAATCAGCGCCACGCGTCCGGGTAAAGCGGCGCTTGAGATCGTGGATCTTCTGTATCACCACTATCTGGAGCACCCCGAGGAGATTCCGGATGATTTCCCGCGGGCAGCGGACACCCCGGAACGGCTGGCGGCCGATATCGTTTGCGGCATGACTGATGGCTTCGCGCTCTCACTGGCGGAGAGGATCCGGCCGGGCGCGTTTGCCGGTGCGTTCGAGGGGCGGCTCTAAGAGCCAGCCGACCGGCCGGGAAAATCGACGCCTCATGGCTTCGAGCAAAATCGGGGCGACTCTCCCCGTAATCCCCAGCATCAATCCCCGCAATCCCCAGATCGGTCCTCATATATTGCGTTTGTTGAAATCTCCGCCCGCCCTTAGTGACATGCCCGAGTCACTTTGCCCAGCGGCTTCTTAAGCTATCGCGAGAACTATGACACTTATAGACGACGTCAAAGCCCGCTCCGATATCATCCAGGTCATATCGCAGTACGCGGATCTGGACACTCGATCGCGCACGCCCAAAGCGCCTTGCCCGTTCCACGCCGAGCGAACGGCGTCGTTCGTCGTCTTCCCGGACACCGGAACATGGCGCTGTTTCGGCGCCTGCTCGACAGGCGGCGATGTCATCTCATTCGTCATGCGAAAAGAGAATTTGCAGTTCGGTGAGGCATTGAAAATGCTGGCCGAGCAGGCCGGAATTGAGTACAGGCAGAACGAAAAGCGGAACGACTCTGATCTGCTTTACAAGGCCAACGAGGTCGCCGCCGCGTACTTCAGCGCGTTGTTGACTTCGCCCGAAGGGGCCGATGCGAGGGCCTATCTCGAAGGCCGTGGATTCGATGCCGAAGCCGCAAAACGGCGCGGCTTTGGCTTCAGTCCGTCGGGCATAGAGACTCTCGCCGGACACCTCAAGACCCGGGGTATCGGCGCCGGAGTTGCCAAAGCGGCCGGGCTGGTTCGGCAGGGCCAGGATGGCGGCTGGAACGACATGTTCCGGGGCCGGCTGACGATCGAGATCAGGGATCGCCGGGGCAACATCGCCGGTTTTGGCGCACGGAGCATGGACGGATCTGAACCTAAATACCTGAACTCCCCGCGTAGCTCTATATTCGATAAATCCGGCCTTCTCTACGGCCTGAACTGGGCGGCGGACGGTATCAGTTCCTCTGGCACCGTCGTGGTGGTCGAGGGCTATATGGACGCCATCACTGCGCACGAGGCCGGGTTCGACAACACGGTTGCGTCAATGGGCACAGCGATCACGACGGACCAGGTGGGGCTGGTACGCGGACTGGCGAACGAGGTCATCCTGGCCCTGGACAGTGACGTCGCCGGGCAGACCGCTACCCGAAACAGCCTGGAAACCGTCTGGGGCGCACTCCAATCACAGCGTCGATCGGCAACGGGGAACGCGAGCGCGGCGGCATCTCTCGAGATACGAGTCGCCACGTTTGAATCAGGCAAGGATCCGGATGAAGTGATCCGGGGCGACAAGAGCGGGAGCGCCTGGAGAGAATCGCTTAAGCACGCCAGGCCACTTCTGGACTACCTCCTGGAAACCGCAGCCGGGACTTACGATCTGTCGACACCGGATGGAAAGGCCCGGGCCGCCGGAGAGTTGCGTCCGCTTATCAACATGGTCCCGAACCAGTACGAGCAAGAGGCGTACATGACCCGGCTTGCCGCATTGCTGGATGTCAGTCTTGAGCAACTCCGTGTCAGCGCCCCACGAACCTCGATCGGACGACGGGCCGCGGGGGCCTTGCTCCGGGAGCCGCCAGGATCACGCTCGTCAAGCGATGCCGTCGCGTCGGCATTGAATCCGGAAAGCGCCAATGCGCCGGAGGATTATCTCCTTGCGGTTGTGTTGCAAAATCCGGATATGCGTGAGTACGCAATGGGCGTCAGTGAAGAGCAATTCCGTGATCCGGTGAACCGGGTTGTCTTTACGAAGCTTAAAAATTCAGCTAGGCTGGAGGGTGCGGCACTTTTCGGGGAAGGGGATGTTGTGGAGAAGATTGAGCGTCTCCGTGACAAGATATTGCCGCCTACGGATCAAAAGGAAATGGTTGAAGCCATCTCCGATTGTGTTCAGAGGTTGCATCAGCGCCACATCCGCACCATAAAGGCGGAGCAAAACCGGTTATTGCCAAATGACGGCAAAGCCCTTCCCGACGACCCCCAACAAGCCGCAGATCTAGCTCGGCGTTTGGTTGATACCAACAAGCAGCTGCAGCATCTTTTCGCAAGGCGGTCCTGAACCATGCCAAGACGATCCGGTCGAGCTTCAGATACCAACTCCTACGACGAGGAGTTGGACAATCAGTCGTCGAATGCGGTTATTCAGGTCGCTCGGCCATCCGGCCGGGACGAATTTGACGCCGACGACGATGAGCCCAACGTAGTCCTCGCCCCTCAGGGCGCTGCGACAGCATCCGAACTCGACCGCTGGGAAGCGTCAAGATCCGCCCTCCAGGCCGCTAACGCCAGCGAGGCATGGGTCCAGCAAGCCGCCGAGACAGAGCTCACCGATGACCCTGTGCGCATGTACCTGCGTGAGATCGGTCGTGTGAACCTTCTCACGGCAGAAGACGAACGCGTCCTTGCCCGTGCCATGGAACTCGAAAAACGCCTGACCGCCATCGAGGGCGAGATCGCCGAAGAGACCGGACGGCAACCGTCCGCACGCATCACGGTGCTTGGCCTGCTCAAGCGCTTGTACACAGTACGGGACGCAGCTATCGCCGTAGCCCGCTTCCTGGGCCTCCCGGAAGAAGTTCGCCTCTCCACGGTCATGCACGACCCGGACATGCGAATTCTCGTGGACGGACCGATTAACGAGGCACTAGTCAACTATCTTTCCGACACCCTCCAGATCGAGCCCGAAGACGCACAGAAACTCGTCGTCGAGCTTTCGATCGTAACCCGGCTTCTTCCCCCAGAGGTGATCGACGTACTTGACGACGATCCGCCGGTGGACGAGATCGAGAACGAGATCACAAGCGAAGGGATCGAAGACAAGCTCGGGATGTACGAGCTCCTCTTCCATTCCCATCTATCACGGGTGCGGGAAGAAAGCACCAAGTCCCAGCGCCACCTGGCCGAGGCAAACCTGAGGCTGGTGGTCAGCGTCGCCAAGAAGTACATCGGACGAGGCATGAACCTTCTGGACCTTATCCAGGAAGGCAACATTGGCCTGATCCGCGCGGTCGAAAAGTTCGACTACCGGAAGGGCTACAAGTTCTCGACGTACGCCACGTGGTGGATCCGACAGGCAATCACCCGTGCCATTGCAGACCAGGCCCGCACGATCCGCATCCCGGTCCACATGGTCGAGACTATAAACAAGCTTCTCCGGGTCAGCCGCCGTCTTGTCCAGGAGTACGGGCGTGAGCCCACCGCCGAGGAGATCGGTGGGCAGATGGAGATGACCTCCGACAAGGTTCGGGAAATTCTCAAAATCTCCCAGGAGCCTGTGTCTCTTGAAACGCCCATCGGCGAGGAAGCAGACAGCCATCTCGGGGACTTTATCGAGGACAAGAACGCGCCCGCCCCGGCAGAGGCCGCGACATACCACCTCCTGCGTGAACAGGTCGACGATGTTCTCGACACACTGAGCCTCCGGGAGCGCCGGGTTCTGCAGCTCAGGTTCGGTCTTGAAGACGGTAGAAGCCGGACGCTTGAAGAGGTCGGCCGGGAGTTCTCCGTGACACGTGAGCGCATCCGGCAGATCGAGGCCAAGGCGCTACGGAAGTTGCGGCACCCGACCCGGAGCAAGAAGCTCCGAGACTTCCTGGAATAATCAGGGAGCAAGCAACCTTGAAGTCCGCCGGGATTGGTCCCGGAAATGGCTTTGAACTTTGACGATCAATCAGCGGTCCGGTTTCGGGCCGCTGTTTTTGATTACGCCGCTTCTCGGCCCGCCAATCTCCCACGTTGCGGGCTTGTCGTTCAATTCCTCGCATGCATCTGTTATTAAGCGTTTGCTTCGTAAGTGTATACTTGTCAATATCGTTGAACTGGCTTACACGATTCGGGTTGTCCAGTCAGGGAACCCGAAGTATCGATGCGTGACGTGGTGTGATCCGCGTCCGTGGATGGAGAGACCGTGGCGCAGGTGTTACTGCTGACCGGCCCCGAAGTGATTGATGTCATAAGCGACATCGTCCTCATCGTGTTCCTCATTTTCGCCTTCTTCGCGCTGATCGTTTTCATGGTCATGGCCTTGCTCCTGTACCGGCGCGTCGCCGGGCTTGTAGAAGCTCTGACAAAGACCGCAGAGCGTGGCGACCGGTTACTTGAAGAGCTAGGCGAGATCACCGAAAAAGTAAAGGCCGGCGGCGCACTGCCCGGCATGGCGATCCGCGGTGTGTTCGGAACCTTGTCGGCCGTTCTTGGAGGGCTCATGAGGCGCCGCCGCCGAGGGAACAGAAATTCCGACTAGCCCGGGACCGACCTGGATAAAGACCACTATTCAATTGACCTGTGAACACAGCACCAGAAGAACCTCAGGGGGAGATCCACGACATGGGAAGTAATGACGGCGGCGGCTTCATCGTCGGCCTGATCGTGGGCGGCGCGGCAGGCTTCCTTGCCGGGATCTTGATGGCGCCACGCTCCGGTGAAGAGACCCGAGCGATTCTTGCGGAAAAGAGCAGCCAGTGGCGGGAGCGAGCCGGCGAGCTTGGCGCCGTAACGCGTGAGCGCTTTGGGCAGGCGGTGACAGAAGGCCAGGCGGCGGCCCGGCGAGCCAGGGGTCACGCCGGACCGGAGTTCGACGACGAGTTCGACATCGACTTTGACGACGACCCGTTGACGGAACCGGAAGACGATCGGGCGTAAACACCTCGTCTCGCAAAGCCGTGAGGGCTAACCCCTGATCGGCGGTTCTTCCATACGCGGGTATGAGCCGAATACCTTGAACCAGGACGACATCTCGGTCAGCTTATCGATGGTCTCACGCCCCACCGGGTCCGCACGATGCAGTTCCATGTCCAGAAGGAAGGTGTAACGACCCAACCGCTCCCCCGTCGGTCGCGATTCAATCTTGACCATATTTATCGAGTTTTCTTTCAGTACCCCGAGCGCCCGGTACAGCAACCCGGGTTCGTCCTCCGAGAACTGGAACGCCACAGACGTCATGTCGTTGCCGGTCGGGGGTCTGTCGGTGTCATCAAGCACGACGAAGCGGGTGTAGTTATTGGGGTTGTCCTGGACTGCCTCCGCAAGAACTTCCGCCCCGTAGATCTCTGCGGCCCTGCGGGGCGCGATCGCGCCGGCTACGGTGTCCGACTCCTGCATATCGATCACCGCCTGGGCGTTGCTAAGTGATGCGACCGCCTGGACGTGACTTAGCGTAGTTTCCAGGTATTTCCGGCTCTGCCCGAGCGATTGTGGGTGTGAGAACACCATGGTCATATCGGCGATTTTTGTTCCAGCTTTCGCCATGAGGCAGTGCTCGATCGGGACAGCGAGTTCGCCAGCGATCATGATGCCGTCTGTGCGGACGAGGAAGTCCAGCACGTCCGTGATAGCGCCGTGGAGGCTGTTCTCTATTGGGACCACGCACTGGTCGATTTCGCGCTTCTCGACCGCTGCGATCACGGTCGGTATGGAAGGGTAAGAGACCATCTCCGCATCAGGGCTGTAGTTGTATGCCGCCTCTTCGCTGTAAGTACCGGCGGGGCCCAGATAGCCGAGTTTCATGTGCCGTTTCCGCCTCTTTGGCTTTGCATTACTGACGCAGTACCCGTTTTGGCTTACGTTAGATTAGTTAATAACTTGAGATAACCCGGGTTGCCATAGATGGGATCAGGCACTCCGGCGAGGGTTTTACGGCATCTCTGTGAGCGTCTCCCAGAGGGTCTGCGTGCCTTCCACCGGTGTTACCACTATCACCTCATCCTCGGCGCCAAGAACCGTTTCGGGGCGTGGCTCCTCGGTCTGTCCTGTGGGTCCGATAATCAGTATCACCGAGCTGCCGTACGGCAACACGATCTCCGACAGCATACGGTTGACCACCTCAGCGCCTGCCGGGATCTTGATCGCCACCATCTCCCGATGGCGGCCCGCCAGCGGCATGAGACGGACGACGGGGTGCGCCGGGACCGTCGATGCGAGTCTCGTCATGGCGAGGTCGGTCAGGCTCACGACATCGTCGACTCCGAGAGCCTCGAACAGTGTGGCATTCTCAGGATCGACAACCACGGCAACCGTGCTCGGGACGTTGAACACCTGTTTGGCAAGCTGACACGAAGCAAGATTGACGGCGTCGTCACCCGTAGCGGCGATAAAGAGCCCGGCGCGCGCCACCCCCGCTTCTCGCAGGTTGGTGACGTTTGTTCCGTCACCCAATCGAGCGATGCTTCCGAACGTAGAACGAAGCGATTCCACACGTGCCTCGTCCCGATCGAGCAGGAATACCTCCTGTCCCGTCGCCAGCTGGGACTTTGCCAGTCCCGTTCCTATACGTCCCGCGCCGATGATGACGATATACATGGTCTATCAGGGCATATCTGGCACGGTCTGAAGTATCACATCGGCGACGAGCGCCGTGGGCGAGGTGACGGTGATCCCGAGGCTTGTGTACAGCTCCCTGAGACCTTCATCCTTCACCCGGCATACGACCCTGCGCGTCCGGTAGACCGATTTGGCTTTCTGCGCGGCGAGACCGTTCAGCGCGTCGTTTCCAGACAGCGCGAGGAACACGTCAGCGTCCTCGATTCCCGCTTCCAGCATCGCCTCTGAGCCACTACCGTCTCCGATGACGAGAGTTATCAATCCGTCATCGATCAAAGACCGGGGAAGATTCATCACCTGCCTACGATTCGGTTCGATAACCGAGACATCGTGTCCATCGGTCGAGAGCGAGGATGCAACGCGTGCCCCGATCCGGCCGGAGCCCATAATCACGACCTTCATGGCGCGGCCTGGGAATCCACAAATGGGTATTTCGGTGCCCTACCGCCGGGTCTGTTACACACGTCGTTAATATCAGAGATATCAAACACCTGTGAGGATCCCGCTGGACTGCTGGCCCCCGATCGATCGTGATCCGGATCGATTCTGGCGTCCCCGACCGCGTGCCGGCGGCTCCCGCCACAACACGACCAGGCAGCGGGCGTGCTCTAGAACGTAAGGAACGTCCTCTCCAAGGGAGAACTTCCCGTAATCGCGCGGGCAGGAGGTCCCGATCACGACGGCATCCACGTCGCGTTCAGCCGCTTCCCGCACCACTGCTGGACCAAGTTCCCGGGCCTGGAGCAACTGCGCCTCGAAATCCCCACGCGGCAACTGAACAGAGGTTTCTGCGTTCGACAGGATCTGTTCGCCCCTCGCAGCTGCCGGACCGACCTCTGCGTCAACGGGCAAGGCGCGGTCTACGGTGATCACATACACCGCGTAGAGCGTGCCTTTGACCGGCCGGACCATATCGGCGCCCTGCGCAAGGACTCCCTGGTCTGTCTCTTCGCCGGTAAGTACGACAAGGACTTTGGGGTAGGCCATGTACTGGTCTGCTCCGCGTTTTAACTGGTTTCTCGGGGTGAAATAAAGGATCGGCCCGGATCACCCGATCAGATGGGGTTTCTGTAATTTCTCAGGTTGAAATTTTGTCTACAAGCTCGTCGCGCCCGGCTACCACGAGGATATCTCCGGGCAGAAGTCCGTCGTCCGGGTCCGGGGACAGGGTGATCTCGTCGCCGCGTTTTAATGCGAGAACCGAGACGCCGTACTTGTCACGCACGCCCGTGAATCCGGTCTCCCGCAGGGTCATGTTAGCGAACCTGTCCGGTACACGGATCCGGCTAATGCCATACGACTCGGTGAGTTCCATGTATTCCTGGGCATCAGGGTTGAAGAGATTGTGCGCCAGCCGGGCGCCCATCTCCGCCTCAGGGTGAACAACCTTATTGCATCCGATCCGCTCCAGCGTTGCTCCGTGGAGCTCGTCGTGGGCACGGGCGACTATGTACGGGAGGCCCATCGTCTTCAGAAGCACCGACACCATGATGTTGGCCTGGACATCCTGGCCAATGGCCACAACGGCGATGTCCATATTGTCCACGCCCAGTTCGGCGAGGACGGCTTCACTCGTAGCGTCTCCCGCCACGGGGTAGGTCACCTGCCCCATGAGGGGCTGAACGCGCGCCTCATCCTGGTCTATCGCCATTACATCATGGCCGAGCTGGTAAAGAGTGCGCGCTACACCGGATCCGAGACGGCCAAGGCCGACAACTGCGACCTGTTTTTTGGTTGTAGCGATGGGAACCCCCGATGGTAAATCTTCAATCCGGGCGTCGGTCTCTCTGGCGCCCAACGCCCGACGTTTTTATCCGGTTCCGGGTACCCGTAACCGTGTATACGTTTGGGTATAACCGGACCCGCCAAGGTGATGTTCGAGTAGCTAGCCTATTCTAATCCGTTCTGTCGCGTATCGATAACCCGCCGGCGCTCCGCGTCCGGCCATAAGCAATGCGAGCGTAAGTGGACCAAATCGCCCGACAAACATCGCAGTTGCGACGACGATTTTCCCTCCGTCCCCAAGTAACGGGGTGATGCCGGTAGACACCCCTACGGTACCTATCGCGGAGAATATCTCGAATTGCAGTTCCGATAACGGTCTATCCTCCACCATCGTGAGGGCGATCAGGAACGCCACGACAGTGAGCGTAGCCAACGCCCCTATGATCAGGGCGCTGCGCGCGAGTTCTTGAGGTATATCCCTGTTGAACGCCGAGAGGTTTCGTCTCCCACGTACCGTCGCCACCGTTGCGATCACGATCAGGGCGAAGGTGTTCAATTTGATGCCGCCTGCCGTAGAAGCCGAAGCTCCGCCGATGAACATCAGGAGCTCGAAAACGACATTTGTGGTGTCTTCGTGCTTACCGAAATCATCGATCGAGAAGCCGGCGGTACGGGCGATAGTCGCGTTGAAGAACGAGTCCCCTAGCTGATTAGTGGCGCTGAGAGTGCCGATAGTTTCATCGTTGTTCCTCTCGAGCACGTAGATGAAGGATGTTCCCATCACCAGGAGTGCGATGCTGCCGGTGAGGACGATCTTGGTTTCGAGTGAAAATCGACGCAGGCTCCGAATCGTGATGATCTCAAAAATGGCCAGGTAACCGAGCGCGCCCAGGATGATGAGTCCGGCGACGATCCCGAGTACCCATTCATCAGAGCGAAACGCTTCCAGACTTGCGCCTGGAACATGCTCGGCTGGAAGAATTACCAGACCCGCATTGTTGAAGGCTGACACACCGAGGAAAGCGCTCTGCCACAGTGCGGTGCCGATCGAGATCCCGTCCCAGAGGCTACCGAATACATAAAACCGCAGGAACAGCAGGACCGAGCCGATCAACTGAATGGTGATCGACAGCACAACGATCCGCCTGATGAGGCTGGGAAGGCCGCCAAGTTGCCGCACTCCCAGCCCTTCCCTGATAGCGAGCTGGCTTTGCATGCCGATTCTCTGCCCGACGATGATGAGCAGGAAGGCAGCCGCGGTCATGAATCCCAGTCCACCAATAAACGCTAGGATCAACAGCACAACATGGCCGAACGTCGTCCAGTAATCCGCCGTGTCAACGACAACAAGTCCGGTCACAGTAATCGCGGACGTCGCCGAGAACATCGCCGTGAGAATAGGAGCGAACCCGTGTTCCTCACGGGCGATCGGCAACCAGAGCAGCATCGTCCCGATAAACGTGAGGACCAGGAATCCGTAAACGACAAGCATCGGCGATGCCGGCCCGCGAACCGGCACCGAACGTCGAGCTACGTTTATATGGACCGAACCGATTTCTGACTGACGGGGTCGTCGAACGACGACATCGCCGGGCCTCGGCTGCCACGGAGGTTGCATCTGGGAGAGTCCCTCGGGTGCCCCGGTTTCGAGTTGCTGAGCGACACGTATTTCGGGCGCCCGGAGCGTGTAAGGCGCACTACTCGGTTGTCCGTGATTCTACATTCGACGGATATTCCCCCGGAATAACTGTCACAACGCAGTTGAGCCACGAAACGCGCTTACTTCCAGCTTTGCGTGCCTGAGTCCGAACGTTCAGAATAGTCGGCTAGTCGGGACGGGCCGTACCTGTTGCACGGTGCACGTGCGTATTGTCTGGGCCGATCACCGACCGAACGTTCCGGAGGGTGAATTGCGGCCTTTCAGGTCTTTCATCAGGCTGGTTGCCAGTATTGGCGACGAGTTCTTCGCCCGCAACGGTCCATACATGGCCGCTGCGGTGTCCTTCTACGCCCTGATCTCTATGTTCCCGTTAATGCTGCTGTTAATCGCTGTGGCGGGCTTCTTCCTTGAATCTGAGAGCTTCCGCGACCGACTGATTGAAGGCATACCGGAGGTCCTGCCGGTTGAAGGCGATCTCGTTGCTAACATCATCGCCAATGTCACGAACGGTGCCGCCGTTGGGAGTGTTCTCGCGGCCATCGGCCTGTTCTGGGCGTCTACGGCGGTGTTTGGCGCTATCCGAAAGTCCATCAACAATATCTGGGGCATTACGCGGACACGCGGGTTTCTCAGGGAGCGCCTGATGGACATAACGCTGATGCTCGGGGCGGCCGCGGCGCTTATGGTCTCGATATTTGCGACTACCTTTCTGAACTTCCTTAGTGAGTTCACGACGGTGTTGTTCCAGAACGACACCGTGAGCCACAACTTCTGGAGCAGAGTCGCGCTCGTGCTTCCCTGGGCCACCACCTTTGTTTCGTTCTTCTTGCTCTACCTGTGGCTGCCGAACACCCGTGTTCGGCTTCGGGACGTGTGGTTGCCGGTGCTGATCGCAGGAACGACCTTCGAGATCGGCAAGATCGTGTTCGTGGTATATCTAGGCAACTTCCGGAACTACGCGGACGTATATGGAGCCGTAAGCGCCGTCATAGCGCTAATGGCATGGGTCTATGTATCCACCATCATTCTTCTGGTGGGCGCGCTACTGACATCGCGCTACTCCGCCTATCTGAACCTCCGGGACCAGCGCAAGCAACTAAATGAACTCTCGAAGAGTCTTGAACGGATACGCTCCAACGGACCGGTGGTGGCCCCTGCGCTCGCCGATTAGGCAGTACTGGTCTGGGATACCGGTGCTGATCGCGGTCGCGCTGCTGACAATCGGTTGCAGCCTAGTCGACACCGAGGAAGACGAGACGGCAACGCCGCTCCCGGTCGCAAACCCCACGCCCGGTAATTCCGGCACGCTTCCGGTATCGCCTTCCGCCATCTCACAGCTTCCAAGCCTCCGGGATCTGGTCGAGCAGGTTGGTCCGGCGGTGGTCGCGATAGACACCAGCACGACCGGGTTGGACTTTTCCCTCAGGCGCGTTGAGCAACGAGGTTCAGGGTCCGGCGTGATCATCCGATCAGACGGCTACATCATCACCAACGACCACGTGATCTCAGACGCTTCCACGCTAAGAGTGGCGCTTTCAGATGGCCGCGTGTTTGATGCGGTCACCGTGGGCAGATACCCCGAGGGCGACATAGCGGTTGTGAAGATAGAGGTGGACGAAGAACTGCCGGCGCTAGATTTTGCAAACTCTGACGAAGTTCGGGTTGGTGACTGGGTGCTGGCCATCGGCAACGCCCTCGGCCTGGAGGGCGGACCAACGGTCACGGCCGGTATCGTGAGCGCTCGCGGCCGGACGCTTCAAACAGAGCTCGGAACGACACTTGCCGACCTGATCCAGACCGACGCTGCCTTCAATGAAGGCAACAGCGGCGGACCTTTGATCAATCTCGAGGGCCGCGTCGTCGGTATAAATACAACGGTCCTCGCTTCAGCACAGGGCATCGGATTCGCCGTCAGTTCTAACTCCGCCCGGCGGTTCTCGAACGATCTCATCGAGTTCGGCGCCGTAAGGAGGCCGTTGATAGGGCTGGCCCTCGAGACGATTCGTGAGTCGATGGCACAGGCGCTTGGTTTGCCTGTATCCCGCGGGGTCCTCGTCACGGGCGTTGGATCAGGCCCCGGAGAGGACGCCGGCATACAGGAACTGGACGTGAACATGGAGATCGAGGGCAAGCCGGTAGGCAGTAAACCGGAGTTCCTGGCTGATCTGTGGAACTATCGCCCGGGCGACGAGATAGTCGTTACCGTCTTACGCGAGGACAGGCAGATCGAGATCACTGTATCGCTGGATGAACGGCCGTCCTGAGCTTGACCAGGGATTAGCCGAGCGGAGCGCGGGCCAGTTCCTCATAACGCGGACCGTCAACCATGAGACGACTTCGGTATAGAACCAGGGAATCCACCTGAATATCAGGGCGCGGTTCGGGCAGCCTGACATGCGCAAACGCCTGCCCAATCTGGCCGGCGGCAAATGGCGGCACCTCACGCTGTAGTCGTCCAACAGTCAGGTGCGGGTTGTATCGGCGGTCTTCCCCGGCGATCCCTATTCTCTCCAGAGATCCTTCAAGCCGTGCCTGGAGCATTTTCAACCGATCAATCTCGCCCTTGATGCCCACCCACAGGACCTTTGGCTGCCTGAGGTCAGGAAACGCACCCGTATCATCCAGCCTTAGTGTGAACTTACCGGAACGTGATGCGGCCTCGGTCATGCATTCCGTTATCGCGTCGATTCGGTCCTGGGCCGTGTCCCCAAGGAACCGGAGCGTCAGATGCATCATCTCCGCACGAGACCAGCGGACGTTGGGCCGGAGGAATTCCGGGACCTTCCAGGCGGTGCCCGTCAGCACGGCTTTGGCTTCCGAAGAAAGATCCGCGGCGATAAACATACGCCACAGGTCGTCCCTTGATTCGGGTGCTGGGGATTCAGATACTGGCGCCGGGTTGAAACCGGGGCGCCCGTCGGGCCTGTTTACCGTTGGCGCGTGAAAATCCCGCCGACGTATCTCCTGGCCCGGCGCGTACGGCCGAGGCCCCGATGGCCTGGCAGGGCCGGGTGGACCCTGGGGCACGAAACGGCCTGGATTGCTGCCTGGCCGCATTGGCGATCCGGGTCCGGGCGTACGACGTGGCCCGAGAGGTCCGGTGGGTCGGGACGGTCGTTCAGATCGGCGCGGGAACATGCTGATAAGTCTAGAGCTAGCGGCGCCGTGACGCAGCCCCACACACCGGCG
The DNA here is from genome assembly GCA_046583455.1 of Dehalococcoidia bacterium. Taxonomy (GTDB): domain Bacteria; phylum Chloroflexota; class Dehalococcoidia; order Lucifugimonadales; family Lucifugimonadaceae. The sequence continues at coordinate 16,393 of JAYGCG010000050.1, forward strand.
CTCTGGTTAAATGACAGTTATCCGTATGGATTTAGAAATGGCCGTTTAGATTCCGGACCCGGCGTTCCGGCGCGAACAACCATGAACGCGGTTACTGCGTCCAGCACTTCATTACGTCCCAGCTTCAAACGGGCAGCCAGACACGACAACGCGGTAGGATTCGCCAACTAAAGGCTCATGAAACTTTCCCACCTGAAAATTGGAACAGCCCCGTTTTCGGATTCCGGACATCGGTTCCGCGGGCTGGCACGCGGCCTCCGGATTACCGTCGTGGCGCTTTCACTCGTCAGTATCGCGGCCGTGTGTGTGAGTAAAGGTGGGGACGTTGAGTTCATCCAGGACACTACGTCTGTCAACGAAGACCTGACGCTGGTCATTGAGGCCACACGCGCCAGAATCGAGATCTTCAAGGGCGAACCGGGAACGGTCATCACGCAGGTCGAGGCAGGGAACAGGACGAAGGTGGTCCACCGCGTTCGGCCGGGCACGTTCCTACCGACATCGAGGTTGTTGATTGAGACCTTCATCCCGATCAAATATGCACCGAGGTCACGCGCTATCGTCCGGCTCTGGATCCCGGACGGAACAGTATTGGAGGTGAACGGCGATGATGTGTCCGTCGAGATCAGCGGGCCTCTCGCCGGGACGATCGCCGTCAACGGCATGATTACACTGACCAGGGGCGACGCAACACTCACCGACGTTGTCGGCAACTTCTCGATCAACACCGGGCAGGGAGGCATCACGCTCAACCACGTCGATGGTGAGTTCGATGCCAAAACGGAGCGCGGGTCTATCTTCTTTAGAGGAGCGCCCACCCCAGAGCAAATCAGCCATCTTGAGACCGGCGCCGGCAGCATATACGCAGATTTGATCGAGGTTCCTGATCCAGCCGTATTCGCCAGCGCTGCGCGTGGCGTGATCCTATTGCATGATGGAGAAAGACCGCTCTCAGGCACGGACATCGCCGTTTCGACCACCGACGGCGCCGCATCACTGGAGTTGGTTACGGCGAACGGCATCATCGACATCCGTCGCTAGATACCGTTCATGAGCCAATCCGCATCGTCCCAACATATGCCCGATGACCTGCGGCGCATCCTGGCACTAAGCTTCGTGCTTCGGACAACGATGACGCGTCGCCGTTCCGGTGGAGAGCGGACGATAGAGACAACGTACACCTGGGACGGATCCAGCTGCGTTTATCTGTCCGGTTACCCAGGGCCGCGCGACTGGGTGGCGAACATGGCGGCTCACTCCGAGGTTGTTGTAACGACCGTCGAGGGGGACCGGAACTACGTGATTCCTGCTACCGCCCGCGTGCTCAAGGACCGTAATGAACGGGTGGAACACCTGCTAGCGTTCATCGATCGATGGGCGGAGCGTCCCGGGTTTCCTCGAAAGCGATTCCGATTCCTTCTTGGCGCCATCCGAATGAATCGGCGATTGCGGCTTCCATGGTGGGGACCGTTCTTCCTGGTGCGACGCATCCTGGACCAGATGCCATGCGTTGAGCTGCGGTTTACGGGAGAGCCGCAGTTACTGGAGGGCGAGCTACCAGAGCCATCTTGAGCCAGGCCGGCCGCTCCTTTAATTCTCTGTTGGATGGATCGGCGGTCCGTTTTCGTCGGGTTCGTTCCCTTCCGGGTCCGCATCGCGGATCAGCGTCTCGCCGCGGAGCGCAGAGCGAACGGCGCTGCGGACCGGATCGCTGAAATCGTCGTTTGATGCCACCCACTCCAGATAGTCCGGCGCCTCTTCCGCAACACGAGACAATCTCTCTCCACGATGACGACCGAAGTTGATTAGCGCATTCCCGTCCGGCGCCCAGACGAGGCGTGAATCCGGGTCGATCGCGTCTGTGTCATGCGGATGTATGAACCCTGCGAGGCCTTCGACGTCGTCCGAAAGTTCCTGGTACTGGTCGAGTTGTCCTTCCAGTACTCGGAAGGAAGCCTCGGCGCCGTCGAGATCGTCCGGAGGAGTTCCTCCAACAAAACGCCTGTACGCGGCCGCAAAATCACGCGGTTCGCGTTTATGAAACAGTGCCATCGCATCGATCACGACGGCGTCCTCAAACGTGGTTTCGATACCCGCCCGTGCGAACTCAGCACGAAGTAGTGGAAGTGCAAATCTCTCTATGCCAAATCCCGCGAGATCGCATCCGTGCAGGTAAACGGCGAGCGCGCCGGCGAAGGATCGAAACGGAGGTCGCCCCTCAATATCGTCGTCCGTGATCCCGTGGACTACGGTTGCGCCGGGCGGAATCGGGGACTCCGGATCGATCATCTCTCTTCGGTTTGAGCGGGTGCCATCCGGATCAACCCTAAGGGTGGATAGCCGCACAATTCGGGCAGTTTTCGGGTCCAGGCCGGTGGATTGCACGTCTAAAAAGACGATCGGCCGCTTCAAATTAAGTCTCACAAGACCTCCCGCCGGTCGATCTGACCGTGACCCAGTTGAGGCCGGATTAGTACGGATTCTTCCTGAGCACAGGCCGGGCGGCCATGCTAGCACCCGGTACAGCCCCAACAGGCGGTAGGTGCCATTTGGAACCCTCCTGTGTCTATTACGGTGTTGGCGCTCGTAGATCATCCGATACGTACGGCGAACATTCACTCATCTAACGACTACTCCCGCCCCGTACCTCTTCTTCCACACATCGCTACCGTGACTGACACATCGGCCTGTGAGCAGTGGCAACCGAGCCGTACCGTGCCGTTATGTACGGAGCACGCCAGCGACCCTCGCACCTGATCTGCGGCCTCTGCCCGTCCATCACCGACACGACCTTCGCACTGCAGTTCCCGCACATGCTGATCATTCACGCCGTCCTGGACCATGACGTGTCTCTCTGGAATGTAGCTCGTTCACGGCGCGTACAGGCTCCATCTGGGAGCGTGTGCTGGAGACGGCCGGACAGACGGGAGTGGGCGTTGCCGTGGAAGGTGACGGACTACCGGACCTGAGCCGCTGAGGGTGGTTGGGATGGACGAAGATTCCTCCCCGTCCCTATAGACGACAAACCACTCCAGAGCGTTAACATTGAGGGGCTGATCCGTGAGAATCAGACCCTACTGGTGTAAGAACTGGTGTAAACCGCCTCGACCAGGCTCCCAAAATCGCCTCCCAAGTCGTCGGTTTCAGTTCAAAATGCACCAGATGCCGAGGTGGCGGAATGGTAGACGCGACGGTCTCAAAAACCGTTGGGCATAACGCCCGTGCGGGTTCGACTCCCGCCCTCGGCACCAAGCTAATTCATTCGTAGAGGTTTTCTACGTCTGGTGCCGTCTCAAATCGGCTTTGTAACCACTAAATCAGACGAGGTGGTTACATGCTCCGTAATGTTGATCGACGACGTAAGGCCGCTGGACTATCGATCAGGGGACTGGCCAAAGAGCTAGAAATCTCCCATTCATTGCTTTCTTTGGTCCTATCTGGGCGACGCAATGTATCTAAGGGCCTCAGAGCCAAGTTGGAAGCTTGGTTGGTCACTCCACTCCCGGGAGAGGCCGAATACAGTCCCAGAAGCGTCTTACAGCGGTTCCTAGAAGAGAAACAGTCCCAACTAGCTCCCAAGACCGTTGAGTTCTATGAAGCGAAGCTAAGGCCATTCGTTACGTGGTGTGAGAGTCAGTTCGTATCAGATATACGCCGTTTAGACCGCCAGCACGCCATCAAGTTCCTTGGCCACATCCGCAAAGGACGTATGAGACGTAGCGGGAAGGTCCATCCACTCTCAAACGGTTCACTGAAACTCCATCACCAGACCCTTAAAACGTTCTTCAACTACGTTGGTCAGACATCCTCC
>JAYGCG010000037.1:0-22608 GCA_046583455.1 Dehalococcoidia bacterium
GGCGGGGCGCACGTCATGATGACAACGCCAAACTTCTATCGGCTGGAGACATCAAGGCCAACGCCGGAACAGTACAACCGCGTTCTCACGGAACCGATCGAGTTCATCGACGGCCACCTCACACTTCCGGACAAACCGGGACTCGGAGTGGAGTTGGACGTGGAGTTCATGGCAGCGCACCCTGACCCACACTGGGCACAGGCAGGCGGGGGCGGTTAGTAACCAATTCTCTACGGACATCGGGGTAAGCAAGGGGCCGGTCCCCACGGAAAGCATAGGCACAACGCCGTGTTCCACCGTATGTCCGCGACCTCACTGATCTGCGGTGATCTGGTCGTCCCGGTTCTCATTGTCGGGACGACCGACCGAGACGACCGTATTCTGTTGGGGACGGCGGGCCGATGCCCGCCATTCCACCCGTTCCACCCGGATTAATCTCCGGCAGTTTCCTCCGAACCGACAAACGGCACCGCCATTTCAGATCCCCGAATGGCGGGGGCCACCGTCCGCGTGCTGCGCAACTCGCGCCAAACGAGCACCATCCGCCAGCCCAACAGGGCCATAGTCGTCACGGCGGTGAAAGCCGTGGTGATCAACAACTGGCCGGTAAGGCCTCCGATCATCACCAGGAACAGCCTTCCATCGCGCGTGGCCAGCATATAACGGCTCAAGCCATCTGCCTCCGCGCTGCGCCACGGGTTCCCGGTCACGATTCTATAGCGGTCTTTCAGCATCATCGAGAACGGCGCTCCGGCCAGCGCGATGAAAACGATTCCCAACGTCAATGCTGACCCTGAGTCGTTTATCAAGTAGACCCCGATGCCGATGTAGATCACTGAGTCCGCAAGACGGTCGAGCATCGAGTCGAGAAAACCGCCCCAGTTTGACGACATGAAGCGGGTGCGCGCCACCTCCCCGTCTGAGCCATCAATGATCGACGATAGTTGCGCCATCAACGCGCCCGGGATCAATGCGCCAAACCCGAACGAGATCCCGGCCATAACGGCGAGGCTGAACGCTATCACGCTCACCATATTCGGGGTCATCCGAAGGCGAACCGCCAGTCTCGACAGTTGGATGGATATCCGGCGGTTCAGGTGGTGCGACACGAGTCCGTCGTCGCCGGTAATCAAGGAGCGCCTGACCTTGTGGTCTGCGACGACGCGGGCGCCCTTCGTATCGATGTCCTCCCACAGCAGTCCGGTCACGTCCACCGTACCGAGGCCGAAGTCCTCCGTCAGATACCGGGTACCTGCGGTCAACGAGTAGTCGCCATCGGCGAATGCGCGCTCTAGGGACGAGAAAATTTTGTTCGAAAGAACAAATACGCCGCAATCAACGGCATCGAAATGATCCAGTGATTTGCCGATCTCGACCACGTTACCAGAGACGGAACGGCGAACTCGGGTCGCGTCGTCCGGGTCATGCAGGTTCTCAGGCTCTCGGTCGACACAAAGCAGACTTCCTCCCGTGGACTCGGCCGCAGTCACGAGACGTTTCATGAGAGCGGGTTCGTACCAGTGGTCCGACATCGCGAGCACGAATCGCTCGCCCCGGATGCGATGCCGGACGGCATAGAGCGAGGCGCCGTTCCCGCGCTCCCAATCAGCGCTGTGCACGTACTCGATCTTGACGCCCCGGTCCCGACCATTACCCAGACGCTCCCGCAGGCGGTCTGCGCCGTGCCCGGTGACAATGATCACGCGCTCAATCCCGCTGTCCCGCATCGCCCTTATGCCGCGCTCGATCACGGCCATACCCATTAGATTGGTCAGCGATTTATGCTGTTTACCGGCCGCTCGCCCGCTCATACGGATCCCAGCTCCAGCCGCGAGAATCACCGCGTCCTTGATGTAGAGGATCGGCTCCAGATCTGTAGTCCGGGCGTCCCTGTAAGCGCTGGCGATCTTTGCGAAATGTTCATCCACCTGGGTCATTCTTCATACCTCCAGCTACAGGTCATCATCCCGGGCGCCATTTGCCACGGTCAATGACCGGGCGCGCAACGCGCTCGGAAATTAAGTTCAATTCGCGGTGACGCGAAGTTAGGTCCACCGAATCTGTGACTCAGCTTCGGGATTGTCCGAGCGAGTCGCAGTTACAGCGCGACGGTTAGCCACCACCAACCCGCGCGGTATCGCTCACTACGTAACCGAAAGGCCTCCAAATGCGCGACTTCGCGCACCCACTTCCGGCCGAGAGCGGAATGTCAGATTAGCGAGCAACAGCCATATCGTCAAATCCACTCCTATTTGACAGTCGTCAAGCTCCATCCGAGACTCCGGCCACGCATATCAGCGAAAGGCGATGACGATTGACAGATGATGCGACCCAGCCCCTGACCGGCCGATCTCTACTCCCGGGTTTCTGGGATGTTGGAGCATCGATCCATGACGAGATCAAGGGCCTGACTGAAGAGCAACTGAACTGGACATCTGGCCGGTTTAAGTGGGCCGAATGGAACATCTCTAGGCAGACCAGCCACATGGCATCGATGCTGTATCGCTGGATGCTGCTTCGCTGGGGAGATCAGCTATTCCCAGATGGTCCTGGACTGGATGAGTCACAGATCAGAGCCCTTGCCGCGTCCGATACCGACCGCGCCCTCGATGAGAATCTTTTCAAAAGCATCGAGGACATCACACGTGCCCTGGACAACGGTCTGGCGCTCGCACAGGGGTCGCTAGATTCCCACTCCGTGGACCAGATGCGCAGCATGACCATTGAGGCGGAACAAGGACCGCACTGGGACCTGATGATCAGCGCCCACCCGACGGGCATCGACCGGAACAAAGAGACCGGAATCTCCGTGCTCACAATGGAGGGCACGTTCCGGCACATGTACTACGAGCTGATCACGCACCTGTTCAACATCCAGCGACTCAAGCGAGCACAGGGTCTTGAGGCAGCAGTAGATCTGCCGAAGGTCGGTTATTACATGCTGGATGGATGGGACATTTCCGAGGCGTGAGAGACGAGGTGGAAGAGGTTCGTATTGCAGCAACACGGTACGGGCGGTTGCCCCGCCCACACCCGAACTTCAAGATCGTCCGCATGGATACGCCAATAGACTCGGACTTACAGCGTTCTTATAACAGCCGGATCTTCGAGTGCCTCAGGACACTGACGTGATCGCGCAGAAACACATCACACAACCCATCGGAGACAAACGTGGCAGATAAGCGAAAAGTCCTGATCACAGGCGGGTCCGGATACCTGGCAGGGATGCTGTGCGAGGGGCTATCAGACAGGTTCGACTTCTCGCTTGTGGACGCCATAGAGAAGCGTGAAGGAGATCCCCGTCCGGACGTAGTGGTACGAGATCTGATCGACCCAGACATGTCGAAGTACGAGGACGTGTTCGAAGGCGTCGATACTGTCATCCATCTCGCATACAAGAACCCGGGCGGCATGTTCGGCAGCGGCGTGCCACCGCTCGAACGCTTCGCGATCGAGATGGAGAACATTCAAATGACGTTCAACGTCCTGACCTGCGCACATCGGGCCGGAGTGCGCCGCGTGCTGATCGCCACCTCAAACTCCGTGACGAGCTGGACCGAGCAAAACCGCATCCACTCGCGCCTTCAGGACGTTATCCACCCGGACGACGCACCGTACCCGGCGTCGTTCTACGGCTGGGCCAAGCTTTCCTACGAGCAGCTCGCCTTCCTGTTCGCCAACGGCGACATCGGCAGGAAGATGGACGTCGTATCGATGCGTATCGGAGCCCCGAGGCCCGTGGAACTGGCCGACTACGGAGGCGATATGAACCGGTACAAACGAGACCTCGCCGCATACATTAGCCCTCGCGACTGGCGCCAGTTCGTGACCCGTGCAATCGAGACAGAAGACATCTCAAACTCGGACGGCGTGCCGTTCATAGTCTGTTATGTGGTCAGCGAGAACACCCGTCGCTTCATGTCGATCGAGAACTCACGACGCATCCTCGACTACAAGCCGGAGGATGACGCCGAAGTGATCTGGGCGGAGGACGTACGAAACGCATTGGCGGGCGAGAACCCGCACCCGGGGCGAGTCGGACCCGGACGAGCGGGCGGAGCGTCCACGCGTGGCCAGTAATGACAGGTCGACCGAGAACGATGTGCTGGAGGTGACTCTTCTCGGCACCGGTTCACCGATCTACGTGGCGGGACGATTCTCGAACAGCACATTGATTCGGGCCGGCGACGAGTACCTGCTTATCGATTGCGGACGTGGCGCCGGGATCCGAATCCACGAGGCGGGTTTGCACCCGGGCAATATCAACAAACTGTTCCTCACCCATCTCCATTCTGACCACGTCGTAGGGATACCTGATTTTTACATCACAGGCTGGTTCACCACATTCGCTCGTCGCCAGGGACCGCTCAGGGTATGGGGTCCGGAGGGATCAGCGGAGATGATGAAACGCCTGGATCAGGCCTTTGTTTTCGATATGGAAGTGCGCGCGCCTGAGATGCAAGTCGGGCCGAATACCAACGAGACTCGCGACGTCGGGCCAGGTGTGGTTTTCGACGAGGGTGGTATTCGGGTGACCGCGTTTGAGGTAGATCACCGCCCGGTCGTCCCCGCATTCGGCTACAAGATCGAGTTCGGTAATAGGACCGTGGTGATCTCAGGTGACACGCGTCTCACCGAGGCCGTCGTGGAACATGGCGCCAACGCCGACGTGTTAATCCACGAGGTGATTTGCGGCAACAAGGACAACTCCCCGGACCCCGGGGTGTTTGAGCGGATCATCGCCCACCACACAACGCCGCAAGAGGCCGGCACGGTGTTCGCACGTGCAAAGCCCAGGCTGGCGGTGTACTCCCATCTCACGATGATCACCGGCGCGACGGTCGAGGATGTGGAATCGCAAACCCGCGAGACGTATGACGGACCGCTCTTAATTGGCGAAGACCTGACACGCATCACGGTGGGAGACGAGATCACGGTAGAACACCTGAACTGAATGGCAGGTTTGGTAGGCGAAGCAAGCGTCGCCCCTACAATTTTGACTCTGCAAACTTCAAGTTGACTCTTGACTTCAAGCGCACTTCAAATTGTAACGTGACGATCAGGCAGCTCAAAATGACGCCAACCGACAGGGGTCCGACGACTTTTAGGAGCCGTTGCAAAAGGTAATTACCTGATGGCATCCAATCAGGATGTGACAAATACCTCATCGGCATCGACGCCCGGTGACTCGATAGACGATCTTCGGGACCAGTCCCCGTCGTCAGCAACCGGCTTCGGCGGCGACTACATCAGCAAGACCAGGAAGTTCAGTCGCAACGCCAACCTTTACGTGATCCATGTCATCGGCATGGACATGATCCACGGCTCGTTTGACGTCCTCTTCAACCTGTACCTGCTCGGCCATCGGGTTCGACATCCGTTTCATCGGCCTGCGACTGCTCATCGGGTTCATTGCACGAGCCGTCACCGCCATCCCGGCAGGACTCTTATCCGATCGCATCGGCCGCAAAGCCTCGTTCATCCTCGGCGATGGCATCGGCGCCGTAATCGGCGTGATCGCCATCAGCACACGCAACGAGGCGCTCCTGCTGATGCTTCCAGCAATTGGGGCTCTCTTCGGCAACCTCCACCACACCTCAGAAGCCGCTTTTATGGCGGAAAATAGCAAGCCCGAGGAAAGAGTCCACCTCTTCGCAGTATCCGGCAGCCTGCGAACCTTCAGCGCAATGTCTGGGGCACTGATCGCCGGACTCATCCCGGTGCTATTCATCGACTCCATCGGAAAGGTCGACGCATACCGCTACGCCACGTACGCAGGCCTCGGCCTATGGTTCCTGTCGCTCATCCCCGCCCTGATGCTCCGCAGCCACGAAGTGGAAGAACGTCCGGAAGAGCAGTTCAAATCGAACGCTTCCGCCAATAAACCACGCGGAATAAGGAACCTTTTCTCCGGAATCAGCCACCCTCGCAGAATTGTCTACTTCGTCATCACAAGCGCCTTCGCCTCGGTCGCATTCGCCATCGTGGCCCCACTGTTCAACGTTGTTCTGCAAGAAGGCGATGTTCACGCCGACGAGGGAGAGATCGGCGTCATGTTCGCCATCACCCAACTCAGCCTGGCCGTGGTCACACTCACCACGCCGCTCCTGGCCGCCCGAATGCTGAGGATCGACGCGATAGCGATAACACGCCTCGCGGCCATCCCGTTCATACTCGGGATCGGGCTGCTACCGCTCATATTCCAGGAAGGCGGCACCCTGCTCCTCCTGGTCTCCCTGTCCTACATCGGGCGGGTCGGATTCCTCAGGATGGCATCGCCCCTGGACGATTCTTTCAACATGGACGTACTTGACGCGAAAGAGCGAGCAACCAACACCGGCCTCGAAATCGCAGTGGGAAGTGGGTTCTCGGCCATCGCGATTCTCGTCGGGTCACGTCTGCTCAACGGCGGCGACTTCACAACGCCGTTCCTGATCATGGCCGGATTCTCGGCGATCTCCACGCTCATCTACTGGCGGGTGTTCAGACGGCTTGAGATCTCCGAGCTCGGCAAACCCGAAACTGAAACGGTGGCCGAATTGGCCGTGGCACCCGCAGACTGACGGGCGGAGCCAAGCCCCGCCACTACATCGTTCAGGGCCCATCGCCCGCTAGTCGTAGAGCGGCAGTTTGCCCTGGATTAGCTTGTCGTCGCCAATGTGTGACCGGATCTTCTCCCAGCCTTCGTAATCCCACTCGGCCATGAAGGTGACTGCAAAGCCACGCCGCCCCATACGGGCAGTGCGACCGATCCGGTGGACGTACTCTTCAACATTGTCCGGCATATCGTAGTTGACGACGTGGGTGATCTCCGGGATGTCGATCCCACGGGCGGCGACGTTGGTCGAAACCAGGATCGGCAACTCACCGGCGCGGAACATGCCCATCGCCTGGTTCCGTTCTCCTTGCGACAACCCACCGTGCAGTCCCATAGCGCCGAATCCACGTGACTTGAGCGCTCTTGCGAGCCGGTCCACGCCGATCTGCGTCCTGCGGAATACGAGCATCCGGTATTCGTCGCCGATGTCCTCCAGCACCAGGCGTAACGCCGCCTGCTTGTCTCGCTCAGCGACCTCGAAGTAGATCTGCTCCACCTCGTCCACGGTTTGAATCTCGGCCCCCAGCTGGATCCACATAGGGTCATCCTGGTAGCGCCGAATCAGTCGTTTTACGAAGCCCGGGACGGTTGCCGAGAACAGCAGAGTCTGCCGTGATCGCGGCGTATGTCGAAGAATGAACTCCATGTCCTCGGCGAAACCGATGTCTAGCATCTCGTCCGCCTCGTCCAGCACCGCAACCCTGACGTGCTGCAGTTCAAGCGTTCCCCGTCCCATATGATCCATGACCCGGCCGGGGGTGCCGACCACGACGTTTACGCCACGCTGAAACGCCGCAAGCTGGCGGTTGATAGGCTGTCCGCCGTACACGGCGCAGACGCTGATCCCACGGTATTTGCCGATTCGCTCGACCTCACGCGCCACCTGCATCGCAAGTTCACGCGTCGGCACAAGGACGATCGCCTGTACGTCCCGGGAGTACGGATCAACCCGTTCACATATCGGGATGCCGAACGCCGCGGTCTTGCCGGACCCGGTAATGGCCTGTCCCACCATGTCACGACCCTCGAGGCAACCCGGCAAGGCTGCCATCTGAATCGGCGAAGGGGTCTCATAACCCATATCAACCAGGGCGGCTGCGATGGGGCCGGATAGTTCAATATCGCCGAATTTGCCGCGTTCAGGGCCGTCGTAGCTCTCAAGAGCGCTTCCGGTGTTCTGGAGCGGAGCGCGATCGTCCATCGGCCGTTGATCCTGGGCGTCCTGTCCGGAATCTCTTGAATCCGAAGATCGTGCCGAACGGCGGCCTCTGCCGCCTCTGCGACTTTGCGGCGCGTCGTCCCCGCGCTCGTCTCGCCGACTTCGTGGCTCCCGTTCAGGTCGTGAACCCTGCTGCGAGTCCTGCCGACGTGATCGGCGTTCCCGCCTCGGCTCGCCTTCGGATCGAGGCTGCGTCTCTTGCTGTGACGAACTGTCGTTCTCCACCGTTGATGCGCCGCCGTCGCCGTTGCGTCGGCCACGACCGCCACGAGACCGGCGCCTTTCCAGCGCGTTCCCGTTACCTTCATCTGATGTCCGGCGAGATCGGCGTCGGCTCGGGGCCGGCGCGTCAACTTCGTTTCGGGGAGGTCGTTGCCGCGGTTCTGTCGCTGACCGATCCGTGCGGCTAACCGCAGATTCACCGGATCGGGAAGTTTCTACAGAGTCGCCGTTTGGACTACGGCCTACGAATGAGGAAAGGGTGCGACGGATGATGCCCTGTTTACGACCACCACCCGAATTATCGCTTTTTGTATCGGAATCTTTATTTAAATCTGGCATGTAATACATTCCAGTTTAGGTACTGCGTAACCCAGACGCAATCAAGTCGAGTCCCGGGCATGTCTTAATCACCATAAGAGAACTCGGGCTAGACCCTCCCAACACTCGTCAGAATTGGTCGCGAGCTCAAACGGCGAACACCCGGTGGTTCCTGCTACGTTCACCAGGATGGATACGCACGCGGAATTTCGGAACTCTGAGCGGGAAACCCTGGCAATACGCCTGGCTGTCGTAACCGGCGTCCTATTGTTCGGGTTGGCGTCCGGCGTAGACCTGATCGGCGTAGCGGCACTTGCGACTACGTTCGCTGCCTACGCGGTCGTACTCCAGTTCATCCTCCTTCCACGCTTCCGTTCAGACGCATGGATATACGGCATGATGGGCGCCGATGTGCTGTTCACCGGAAGTGTGGCGGCCGTTCTCGGGCTGCCCGGACCGGCGATCGCTATACCTGCCCTGTTTGCCGCCCAGTACGCCCTGTTTCTTGGATACCGGGGCGCTTCTGTTTCAGCCGTGCTTGGAATTACGGCGACCATCGGCGGGGGGATAATCGCTGGCGCGGTTTTTCTCGACGCCATATTTGCCACCGTGCCGGTGATCGCTGGTGCCGCCGCGCTCTCCGGATACATCGCTTCGAGCCGATTTTCTGAGCGCTCTGCACGCCGTAAAGTACAGCGGAGCAACGATTCCGATGCTCGAGCGGCAAGATTACTTGACGGTCTCCGACCGATTTCAACGGCCAACGATGAGGCCACCGCGCTGGAAGCGCTCGCCCGTTCAATACTGACCATCACCGGCTTCGACGCCGTCGTGGTCTACACACGAAGCGGTGGTCTGGGACTCCAACAACGCGTGTTCCTCAAACGCGACGGCGAGGACGACGCAGCCGGAGATTCAACGGGCGCATTCGAGGAGTCGATGCACGGTGAATCGGCCGCCGCCCGCGCGGCGTCACACGGCGTCGCGCTTTCTCTTGGAGCCAGCGGTCAATCTTCAGAAAGCATGCCAGGCTGGGCGACCCGGACGGGATACGCGTCTGGAGTGGTCGCTCCGATGGTCGTCGGACACCTCACCACGGGCGTTGCGTTCGGGCTGTGCCGTGGCGAAAACACGGTGACGCTGGAACAGATCGACCAGATGGAGCGATTCGTCTCGCTGTCGGCACGCCTGGTGGCGGCTTATGGCTCCGGGACGCAATCGGCCACGCGTAACCGGCTTTCACTTGAACTCGACGCCGCCGGAAGGGCCGAGCTTGGCGAGTCACGACCGATCATCAAGATGGACGGTCTGACGTTGGATCCTGCGACAGACAGGTCTTCCGTCGTCGGCGTGCCTGTATCGCTCTCCCGCTCGGAGTTCGACCTCCTGTACGCGCTCGCGCAAACCCCGGGGCAGGTGATGGATCCCGGATCTCTGATCGAGTCGGCGTTCGGCGATGCCCCCGATAGCGGGCAACGCGCTGTAGACGCCACGCTCTATCGATTACGGCGCAAGTTGTCCCGGGTGCCGGAGGGTGAAGACCTGATCCGCACCATCCGTGGCAAGGGATATCTCCTCGTGCCGCCAGCCATAGAAAAGGTATCCGACGGCATAGAAGTCGATCCCGTCAAAGTCTAGATAAAAGACGAGCGATCGGGACAGCCACAGGCGGGCGTGCTGGTCCCGATCGCTCGTTATACGTCCATGCCCTCAGGGGGTGATGGGCGGTGCCGGACTGCCCGCTGGAGTGATGTCCAACCGGCCGGTGAAGGGGGGCCTCACCGAATTACTGGAACCCTAGCACGTTTGTTCTAATGCCTGCCCGCAACATTCATTACGAGTTTTGGAACAATTGTGCTAATTTGCGAATTCCGGACTTTGATACAAAGAAACCGTTTCGGCGAGCGAGCACCTGATGCCAGATAGTAAAAGACCCTTCTACCGTGCCAGCGACAATCTCATGACGTATCGCCTCAAATGGGCTGCATGGGAGTGGCTTTACAGCGAGGCGAAATGCCGGGTCATCGGTTTTGAGGTCCGGCTGGAAGGCCCCGGGGGACGCGTTGTGGATGTCGTTGGGATCGGGCCGGGCAACCGCGTTTACGCGATCGAAGTGAAAGCGTCCCGAGGCGACAAAGCGCGTGACGATCACGATGCGGACGACCTGAAACGCCTGAAGTCCCAGGCGCCTGTTATGGACAGAGCGGTCCAGTTTACGGCCGGGGTGTTGGAAGCGGCGGCGGAGTACGCAGTGTCGTCCGGCGTCGAAGAGCTTGAGTCTGACCCCGCGTATCGGCAGGCACTCTCGGACCTTGATAAACGAACGAAGAAACGCGACGACCACGCACAGCGTGTGACCAACTTCAGCACCAAGTTCCGGGATCCCGGCTTTTTGCGCACGGCACACTGCCATTACCTGATGGCGCCATCCGGGCTGATGCGACGTGACGAACTACCGCCGTTTTGGGGCCTTCTTGATGGAACTCCCCGGGTCGTGGTGGAAGCGCCGGTGAAACAGATCGCGGACGCGACGACACACGTCATCCGTAATATCGCACGATCGAACTCGACGACGATGATGACCGAGTACGGTGTGATCAGGTCAAAAGGCGAGACAACGTTCCCGGACCACGTGAGTCCGGTGCGGGCGTGATTAGCGCGTTGCCAGCATTTCCTTGATCTGCGAGATGCCCGTGAGGAGGTTCTCCTCCGAGTTGGCAAACGACAGTCGGGCATAACCCTCGCCAAACTCACCGAACGCAGTCCCCGCAAGTAACGCCACGTTGGCGTCATACATGCAGGCATCGGCGAACTCCTGGCTCGTCATGCCGGTGCCTCGGATGTTCGGGAACACGTAAAACGCACCGTCCGGCGTTTGGCAGCTGATGCCGTCGATCGAGTTCAGACCGTCCACGATCACCTTCCGGCGTTTCTTGAACTCCCCGACCATGTCGATCACTGGCTGTTGCGTGCCTTCAAGCGCCGCAATCCCAGCGATCTGGGTGAAGGTCGTAGAAGCCGATACCGAGTTGGTGGTCAACCGGCTGAACGGCTCAACAAGCGAGTCCGGCAGGACGGCCCATCCGAGCCTCCAACCGGTCATCGCGTAGCTCTTTGAAAAGCCGTCAAGGATGATCGTACGCTCACGCATCCCCGG
Source organism: Dehalococcoidia bacterium (assembly GCA_046583455.1). Taxonomy (GTDB): domain Bacteria; phylum Chloroflexota; class Dehalococcoidia; order Lucifugimonadales; family Lucifugimonadaceae. The sequence goes on from JAYGCG010000037.1 coordinate 11,515, forward strand.
GATCTGCGTGATGGACGTGTGCTCGCCTTCGAAGTAAAAGTCGTGGTAAATCTCGTCGCTCAGGACAATCAGATCGTTCTTAATCGCCAGCTCGGCTATTCGCTCAAGATCTGAGTGCGGGATCACACTTCCGCAGGGGTTATTCGGCGAGTTGACGACGATAAGTTTCGTCCGCGCAGTGATTTTCGACTCCAGATAATCGATGTCGGCCGTGAATCCGGACTCTTCGTTCAACGGCAGTGGGATGGGCGTGCCGCCGCTAAAGTTGATCATCGACTCGTATATCGGAAATCCCGGGTTCGGGTAGATCACCTCGTCGCCCTCTTCCACGAGAGCGAGCATGGTGAAGAACATGATCGGCTTGCCGCCGGGCGAGATAACTATGTTGTCCGGGCTGACGTCGTAACCCATTCGCTTCGATACGAAATCAGCGATGGATTTGCGAGCCTCAGGTAGACCCGGCGACGGGCCGTAGTGGGTGAATCCGTCGTCGATGGCCTTCTTTCCGGCCTCCCGGATATGCTCCGGCGTGTCGAAGTCCGGCTCGCCGATCTCGAGGTGGATGATGGTCCGGCCCTCTGCCTCCAGTGCCCTGGCTTTTGCCAGCGTCTCAAACGCCGTCTCAGTGCCGAGGATACTCATCCGTGAGGCTAGTTTCATTACGCCGTCCAACTCCCATAATCGAGAAAAATCGTCCACAGACGGCTTTGTTTCCGTCCGCGAACACCCTTTGTGAATGATTTAACAGCAGATGATTCTGGGCGAGGCCCAATCGGGTGTCAACAGTTCACCCGTGTAACTGCGATTGGAATTGGAGATATTCGGATGAATCCAGTCGCCCGGCGGTGCGATAATCCCGCCGCCAGATAGTTTGGCGGCGTTGCCAAACGATTCGTGGGACTGTCTCACAGGGGGGCGCTTCAAGTGCTCAAAAACAAGATGAAGGCGAAGATCAAGGCCGGCGAGCCCGTATTCGGTATCTCGATCATGTTCCCCTCGCCGCACCTGGTTGAGATCATCGGGTTGCTCGGGTTCGACTGGGTCTTGATCGACTGCGAACACGGTTCGATGACGGCGGAGAACGTCGAGGCGCTGGTTCTCGCGGCCGAGCGGCACGGGATGGCGCCCATCGTCCGACCAGAGGTGAACCGGCCAGACCTGATCGCCAAGTACCTGGACCGGGGCTGCAGCGGCGTGCAGATCCCACATGTAATCACCCGCGAAGACGCCGAGAGAGCGGTCAGAGCGGTCAAGTTTGCCCCGGAAGGCATGCGAGGGCTGGCGCGCGGCACCAGGGCCGGCGACTACGGCTTTCTGGGCGATGGGCCCGACATGGTGAAGGCGCTCAACGACGAGACGCTGATATGTGTCCAGATCGAAGACCGAGAGGCGCTCGATAACCTCGACGACATCTTGCAGACCGATGGAGTCGACGTGTTCTTCGTGGGCCCGTCCGATCTTTCACAGTCGCTGGGGCACCCCGGTGACCGAAGTCATCCCGATGTGAAGAGCGCCATCGAAGACGCCTTCGCGAAGATCCACGCGGCTGGCAAAGCATCCGGGACGCCCGGCGAGGCCGCAGCCGCAGCGGAACACGTAACACAGGGCATCCTCTACCACTACACACACAGCCAGAACCTGATAGCAGAATCAGGCCGAGCCTACTTAAAGGCAGTGGGCAGAGACTGACCGACAACACACTTGGGTCATTCCGAGCGTAGGCCCTGCTGGGCGGCTATTTGGAATAACCGCAGGTAACACTTAAGTCGTTCCGAGCGCAGCCGGGGAGCCTTAATCGATACGACATCAGCCAAATCAAACTCGTAACCCACAACAACTTCCGTCCCACAAACGCCAACCACCCCAACCCGAAAAGGACCACAACCGTGATCACAGAAAACCGCATGAAGGCCAAGATCAAAGCGGGCGAACCGGCATTCGGCGTGTCGATAACCTTCCCCGCCCCGGAACTCGTCGAGATGGTGGCCCAGGCCGGATACGACTGGATCCTGATCGATGCAGAGCACGGATCGCACGCAATCACCGACGTCTACCAGATGGTGCTCGCCTGTGAGCTGCACGGCCTGACCCCAATAGTCCGGCCACAGGTGAACGATGCAGACGTGATCCTCCGATACCTGGATCGCGGCGCAATGGGCGTACAGGTGCCGCACGTGAACACGGCACCCGAGGCGGAGGCGGCGGTCAAGGCGGTCCGCTTCTACCCGGAGGGCGAGCGCGGGCTTGGAGGTGGCCGAAAGGCCATGGGCATTAGCGAGCCGGAGTTCCTCAAACGCTCAAACGAGGAGGCCCTTGTATGCGTCCAGATTGAGCATAAGGAAGGACTCGACAATCTGGACGAGATGCTGGAAGTTTCAGGGGTTGACGTCTTCTTCGTCGGGCCGTCAGACCTGTCGCAATCGCTCGGCTACCCGGGCCAGCGCACCCACCCCGTCGTTGCCGAGGCCGTCGACACCGCCTTCAAGAAGATCCACGCCGCGGGCAGGGCGTCCGGAACGCCCGGCGGCCCCGAGCTGGCACGATCAAACGTCGAGCGCGGAGTCCTCTACCACTACACACACATCCCGACCTTCGTATCACACTACAGCCAGCACTTCTTCAAAACCGTCCGAGGCGACTAGGCCCGGCCGGGCGGCTGTTTGGAACAATCCGGTACGTAACACTTAAGTCATTCCGAGCGAAGCCGAGGAACCTTCATCACAGGTCACTGCTCCAAATACTAGATCCCTGCAACAACACTCGTCTCGCAACCCGTCATTCTGAGCCGGAGCGAAGAATCTCGCCGGTTGCAGTCCGTCTTGGACGGATCCTGCCGCAACGCTGCGTCGCTAAACAAGCAACCAGGAAAGGCCCCCGGTGCTGAACCACTACGACCTCTCGGAGATCCAGAGCCTGCGACTGGACTGGGTCCGATTCATGAACGCAGGTAACGTGGAACGGCTCGGGTCGCTGTTCATGCCGGCAGCCGTGTGGATACCAAAGGACGAATCCGCGCTGGAAGGCTGGGCCGCAATATCGGGCTGGCTTGAAAGGATTTTCGCGTCCTACCAGTACCAGCTAAGCATCACGGACCCGATCGTGAGGTTCGCCGGCGACTGGGCGGTGGAGCAGGCGACATTCACGGCGATAATCGCCCCCCTGGACGGCACCGAGTCCATAACCCACAACGGCAGCTACACCATCATCTGGCGACGCGGCATCGACGAACTCTGGTCAATCGACCGGTACATCGATAACAGCGAGTAAGCTCGACCGCCTCCTCCACCTCATCCCCGCCGCGCCGTCGATCTTCCGGAGTTGGATTCCCGTCATCCTTAGCCACTTACATGTCATCCTGAACTCGATTATGGATCCGTATCTATAGTGGCAACGATCTCAAACAACCGAAACGATTCGTTAACCCTCACTACGGACTCACGATATCTTGTGGATCGTGTTTGGAAGCGGGTCCTGAATCGAGTTCAGGATGACAATGATTGCTCTCTGTCGGACTTCGAAAGCGTTGACAACGATCGAGCCTAACCTGCCGTACTCCGCGCCCGTGCCACAATAACCACGCTCGCCACACATTCACCCACGAGGCTGCCATGACTCAGGCCGAGACTCGCTACGACGGCAAAACCCCTGCGCCCCCATTCCCAGCTGGGCTGGACTGGCTCAACACGGCCAGCGCCCTGTCCTGGGAAGACATGGCCGGCAAACTGGTCGTGATGGACTTCTGGACCTACTGCTGAATTAACTGCATGCACTTATTTCCGCAGTTGCGGAAACTGGAAGAGAAGTACAAAGACTCGCTGGTTGTCCTCGGCGTGCACTCGGCCAAATACACGACCGAGAAGGACACGGACAACATCCGAAGCGCCGTGCTCCGGTACGACATCCAGCACCCGGTGGTGAACGACGCCGATTTCAATGTCTGGCAGACCTGGGGCATCCGGGCATGGCCAACGATCATGTTTATCGACCCCCGGGGACAGGTGATCGGCAAACACGAGGGTGAGCTTCCGTACGAAGAGTTCGACCGACTGATAGGCGACATGACGAGCGAGTTCAGTCGTGCAGAACTTCTCGACCCGACACCTCTGCCCTATCAGCTTGAGGCAGCGAAAGAGTCCGCACGACCGCTCGCATACCCGGGCAAGATCGAGGTCGATTCAGGCCGCCTGTTTATCGCAGATTCCAACCACAACCGCGTGCTGATCACGGATCTTGAGGGCGCAGTTCAGGACGTGATCGGGTCCGGAGAGATCGGGCAGTCCGACGGCGCTTTCGAGAGCGCGTCGATGTGGCGGCCGCAGGGTTTGGAGGTCGATGGCGACATCCTCTTCATAGCCGACGCCGAGAACCACCTGATCCGGATCGCCGATCTCGCCAACCGCACCCTCACCACTATCGCCGGGACCGGCGAGCAGTCGCTCATCCGTCACAAGGGCGGTGACCCGCGGTCTATTCCCCTTAATTCGCCGTACGACCTCGCCCTGCATGACGGCGTGTTGTACAGCGCGCAGGCCGGATTCCACCAGATCTGGGCGCACGACCTGAGGGCCAACACCATCGCTCCCTACGCCGGAACCGGGCGCGAGAACATCAAAGACGGCGCCATCGCAGAAGCCGAGCTGGCGCAGACCTACGGGCTACAGGTGCTCGACGGGAAACTCTATTTCGCTGACAGTGAGACCAGTTCAATCCGTACTGCCGATATCGGAGAAGACGCCCGCGTCCACACGCTCGTAGGCACCGGGCTGTTCGATTTCGGAGATAGCGATGACGCGTGGAACGCCGCGCTGTTGCAACACGTACAGGGCGTGGCGATAGGCGACGGCGTTTTGTACCTGGCCGATTCGTACAACCACAAGATAAAACGCCTCAACCTGAGCACCGGGATTATGACGACTATCGCCGGCTCCGGCGAACGCGGACACGACGACGGGCCGGTAAACGATGCCACCTTCGACGAACCGGCGGGAGTGGCGTTTGCGGACGGTCGAATCTACGTCGCAGACACGAATAACCACCTGATCCGGGTCATCGACCTGGAGGCCGAGGTGGTGACCACGCTTGCATTGAAGGGGCTTTAGGCGAAGTGCGCCACCGCATCCGCTCCGGGGCAATCATCACCCGGAATGATTCGATTCTCCTCGTCCAGAGCAATAGCGATCTTGGCCTGAAGTGGTGGACGCCGGGGGGCCGGGTAGATGGCGCCGAATCGTGGTCGGAATGCGCCACCCGTGAGACGTTTGAGGAGACCGGGATCGAGATCGAGATCGGCCCGCTGGCGTACGTGTACGAGATGGTCACGCCGGAGAACGACACCCATCACTTCCACGTCCTCTACAAGACCCTGAACGCGAAGGGTGACCCGCGCATGGCAGGCCCGGGCGACCCCGGATACGACGCCCGTCAGAGTGGAGTCCACTTCGTCCACCGCGACGAAATCTCCAATTCGCAGACCTGGCCCGCCCCGCTCAGATCGAAAGATTTCTGGTCCAACCATGACGCCGGATTCCCAACGCCCATACATCTAGGCATGGTGGCCCAGTGATAACCGGCGGGCGAGATGGAATTTACCAGCATCGCGCCCGCGCCGTCGGTATCGCCGTAGACGGCGATCGCATCCTGGCGACACGCGTATCACAGCGTATGCTCGGCGATCGCCCTCGTTGGCTCTGGCCGGGAGGTCGAGTGGAAAACGATGAGTCCCTTGAAGAGTGCGCAATTCGGGAAGTCAAAGAAGAGACCGGGCTGGAGGTAGAAGCGAACCGGCTCATCTACATCTACCAGAGCGTCGACGATAACAACGGCCTGCAGAATGCAGAGTTCTTCTTCCTCTGCGATGTTGTGGGCGGTCAGCTTGGCGCCTGGAACCCTGACATCGAGGCAAAAGAAAGCGTCCTTGACTCAAGATTCATCGCAAGGGACGAACTCGACAGCGAAGATGTCTGGCCCCAGAGGGCGACCGATCGCATCTGGGACGATCTTGCCGCCGGATTCCCGGGTATCGTCGATCTAGGATTTCGCCACATCACGCAACAAGACAGATAGCTGCCAGATGCCAAACCGACTCGCCAACGAAACCAGCCCCTACCTGCTCCAGCACGCCGACAACCCGGTGGACTGGTATCCGTGGGGCGACGAAGCGCTGGAACGGGCGAAGGCCGAGGACAAGCCGATCCTCCTGAGCATCGGTTACTCGGCTTGCCATTGGTGCCACGTCATGGCCCACGAGTCGTTCGAAAACGAGCAGATCGCCCGGATCATGAACTCGGCCTTCATCTGCATCAAGGTGGACCGTGAAGAACGCCCGGACGTGGATGGCATCTACATGGCGGCGGTTCAGACCTTGACCGGCTCCGGCGGATGGCCCCTGACCGTGTTCCTGACGCCGGACGGAAAGCCTTTCTATGGCGGCACCTACTTCCCGTCGGAAGATCGCGGCCAGATGCCTGGATTTCCGAGGGTGCTCGAGTCGATGGCGACCGCATACGCCGAGAAGAAGGGCGATGTGCTTCAAGCGACCAGCGAAATAACCGGGCGGCTGGCCCAGATGTCGTCGCCGCAGTCGTCGTCCGAGCCTCTGAACGACGAGCTGTTTCTGGCGGCCTTCAACGCGCTGGCGGGGGGGTTCGACTGGGAGAACGGTGGCTTTGGACAGCAACCCAAGTTCCCGCAGCCGCTCGTACTCGACGTGGTGCTCCGCCAGTGGGCACGCACAGGCGCTTCCGCCATCCTTGAGATGGTGGAGTTGTCGCTTGAGAAGATGGCCCGCGGCGGCATTTATGACCAGATCGGCGGCGGGTTCGCTCGCTACTCCACCGACGATAAGTGGCTCGTGCCGCATTTCGAAAAGATGCTCTACGACAACGCCCTGCTGGTCAGCCTCTACTCCCACACCTTCCAGGCGATCGACAAACCGTTGTACAGACAGGTGGTCGAGGAGACGCTGGATTTTGTGGAGCGGGAGATGTCCCACGCGTCGGGCGGTTTTTATTCCGCTTACGACGCCGATTCCGAGGGCGTTGAGGGCAAGTTCTATGTGTGGACGGCGGAGCAGCTCGACAGCGTCCTGGGTGAGGCCGATGGACGTGTTGTCCGGGCCTATTACGGTGTCGAAGAAGGCGGCAACTTTGAGGGCGACAGCATCCTGTGGTTGCCTCGCGATCTGGATGAGGTAGCTGGCGAGCTGGAGATGCCTGAAGAGGACGTCTTAGCGGTCGTCGAACGCTCACGTCCGAAGTTGTATGCAGAACGCGCAACCCGGGTTCCGCCCGGACTCGACGATAAGATTCTCGTGTCGTGGAACGCAATGATGCTGACGGCGTTCGCCGAGGCGGGAGCGGCGTTTGATCGGACAGAGTGGATTGAACGAGCACGGAGCAATGCGACGTTCCTGCTCGATAACCTTTTCGACGGTCCCCGCCTGTTGCGAACGTGGAAAGCCGGCTCCGATTCCACTCTTGGCTCTGCCAAAATACCGGGCTATCTCGAAGACTACGCATCGCTTGGCGGCGCTCTCATCACGCTGTATGAATCGACATTCGAGCAGCGCTGGTTGGATGAGGCAACGCAACTGGCCGATCGCATGATCGATCTGTTCTGGGACGAGAGTTCCGATGTGTTCTACGACACCGGATCCGACGCGTCCGACCTGTTCACCCGACCCCGAGACGTGTTCGATAATGCCATCCCATGCGGAGGATCTTCTGCCGCCAACTTCCTGCTAAGGCTCGCTACCCACACCGGCGACATGTCGTATCGAACGGCCGCCGAAAACACCCTGCGATCCGTCCGTGAATACATGGAGAAAAGCGGCTCAGGGTTCGGCGGATGGCTGGCGGCGCTCGACTACTACCTATCGTCGCCAAAAGAGATCGTGGTGATGGGCGACAGCGAAGATGCCGCCACAAAAGCGCTGCTCAGGGAAGTCCACAACCGCTACATCCCTAACCGGGTAATCACCGGCGCAAATACTCCAATAACGCCCGCCCCAACGCCGCTGCTGGAAGCACGAGTTCTGGTGAACGACGCCCCAACAGCCTACGTCTGCGAAAACTACGCCTGCCAACTACCGGTAACAGACCCGGCGGAGTTGGCCGTTCAACTAAACCTATAGGGGCGTGCAGTGGCCCGCCCCTACGATCTCTCAGGCAATCACACTATTCTCTCAACAAGGACGTTTTGCCATACGCCCGTACAACCCGCGCCGCCCCCTAAACCCCCTCGTTCCGCGTTGACTCCGCATCGATCACGATCTTGCTGACCTCGTTCACGGCGATCTTCTCGTAGTCGTACACGACTCCGAGCCCGACGCCCTGCGGCACACTCACGTAACCGTCCGAATCGATCGCATCCAGCTGATCGCCGTCGTAGTCGTTTGCGTACACAGCAAGGTCTGATCCAGCCAGCTTTGGGTGCACCAACCCAAGCTCATAGAAGTTCGAGTTGCGGATAGCCGCCATCGCGTGCCGGTGCGCCGGGCCTCCCGTATGCAACTCCAGGTCCATGCCCATGCCCTCGGCGGCATGGGCGATCTTCATCAGCCCCGTGATCCCGCCGTCGTATTCTGCGTCGGCCCGGAAGAAATCTGTCGCCTCGGCGATCGCCATATCCGTGTGCGCCTCGACCAGATGCACATGCTCCCCCTGTAACAACGGCGTGCGTAACGCCGCCCGTAACTGCTTATGGGCGTGGAAAGAGACACCGCCGTCCCGCATCGGGTCCTCGTACCAGAAGAATCCGGCGTCATCGCAGGCACGGCCCACCCTGAGCGCATCTCCGTAGGTGTCGAACACACAGCACGGGTCGCTCATAAGCGCCATCTTTCCGCCCACCCGATCTCCGACCGCCTTGATTGTCGCTACCTCGCGGTCGATGTTGCCGTCCGCCCACGTGTGCAACTTGAACCCTTTGTAGCCCATCTCAAGGCACTGCTCGGCGAAATCGGCGAACGCCTCTGGCGAGTTCAGCCCGCCCGGAGTTCGATCGCCGTGGTAGGTGCTGGCGTATGCCGGCAGCTTCATCCGGTGCCCGCCGAGAAGCTGGTAGATCGGGGCGTTGTGATACTTGCCGGCCAAGTCCCACAGCGTGATGTCCAGCGGACCGATGCCCATGCGGTCGTTCTTGCGCAGGTGTGTCTTGGCGATGTTGTAGAACTTCTCGCGCTCAAGCGCGTTCGCCCCGATCAGCAGAGGCGCAACGGCCTGCATCTGTTCAAAGGTTCCGGGAGCGCCGGACATGAACTCCCCTGTCACGCCCTCGTCGGTAAAGATCTTGATGCCGAGTAGCCGACGGGTGCGTTTCGAACCCTTCTCGTAGAACGGACCCACTGCGAAGTTCAGGTCGTCGCCAACATCGTTCCACGGGAACAGGTAGCGGGTGATCTCGATCCTGTCGATGACCGGGTAGTTAGGCATCTCGGCGTGCTCCAGACAATGGAGTCGAGCGACTTAACCGACCGCCCCTGCGGTAAGTGTCCGACGACTCACGGCGCAAGGTAACCGCGGGAGAGTGAGACCGCTAGCCTAGGGAGTCCATATTCAGATCACACACTCGCCCCACTCGCGCCGTTGTCTATCAACTCCAGCAGACCCTCCGGATACAGCGGCTTGCTACCGTCCCGAAAATCTGCCAGCGGAATCCAGTGCGCCATGAACGCGTTCGCCGAACTCTTGGTCTCGCCCGGAACATTTGAGGTCGGCATGTCCTCGTGGCCCTCAAGAGAGTCGATTTCATAGAATCGGGGGTCTGAGAACCGGGCCTCGTACACCAACATAATCTGGTGCCCGGGAACACCTTCATAGCTAAAGATGTTCTCAACAGTTCCCAGGTACCGGCCGGCCACCACCTCGGCGCCAATCTCTTCCAGCATCTCCCGCTGGATGCACTCTAGCCCGGTCTCACCAAACTCGATGCCCCCACCTAGAGGACGATAAAAAGTCTCGCCGGCGGCCTTGTCGTACCCGCTGAAAACGAAGATACGACCGGCATCGAGAACGACACAGATTGCGGTCGCGCGGACTTCCCGGTCGGTATCGCTCATTCGTGACCTTCACTCACCTGCGCAGTCCGTACTTTGCATATAACTCTTCGAGCGATTTCACGGAGCGGATGATGCGAAAATCGATCCCGTCCGGTAGTTGTGCTGAAATCTCCGTCGGGGAATTCCTGAAGTGATCCCGGCGAAACCACATATCGTAGAGGACCGAATCCCGGGTGAAAAACGTGGTCCAGAAGTTCTCACGGTTGCCGTTCCACAACTCCTCCCGCTTGATCGATCGCCGGAACGATCTCTTGAACGTCCGCCAGAACATGATCTTCCACGGCAACGCCAGGACGATCACCGTATCGACCCTGTCGAAGATCAATTGCCGAACTGTCCGATAATTGCCATCGGTGACCCAGCCAGCTTGAGCACCGTCGAGAGTGGCCTCAACGATGACCCTGAAGTCATCATCCGGCCGCTCAACCCATCCCGCCATATGCCGGATAGCGTCAAGCTCAACGAACTCGAATCCAAATCGGTGTGAGAGAGCGCGAGCGAGCGTGGTTTTGCCACCCTTGCCGAACACTGCGATTCGTCGTCCCAGTGGATAGGTTCCTGAGTCTGGATCGGGCCTGACCTCAACCATTCCAGCCTCCATGCCTGAATCCGCAGGACGTCTGATCGATCTGTACCACCACAGCCAATAAGGGCCGTCGTCCCAGAAAGACGACGGCCCAAAATTTATCTCCTTGGCGCCCGAAGCGCCAGATCACCCCTTTAGGACGATTACTTGTTCGGCTGCGGCGTTATCCGGAGGTACGGCTTCACTGCCATGTAGCCCTTCGGGAACATCTTGTCGGCTTCCTCGTTCGAGATCGCCGGCAGAATCCCCACGTCGTCGCCGTCTTTCCAGTCGGAGGTGATGACGTTGGGCTTGGTCCGGTCCCAGACGACACCGGGTAGCGTGATGTCTGGGTCACTTGAGAACGCTTCAGCAAAGCGCTCTTGATAGGTCGCTTCTCTAATGTAGTCACACTCCTCGAGGATGCGCGCGTTCAGTTCTTTCGCGATCGCCACGCCGTCGACCGCGGTGA
>JAYGCG010000096.1:0-11420 GCA_046583455.1 Dehalococcoidia bacterium
CCCGATCCCACGCCCGCGATGGTCCTGCCGCCGGCATGAAGAGATGCCCGATGTGCGGCTGCGTCGATACCTACCGCCAACCCGCTGACTACCGTTACGCCGTTCGCTGCAAGGCCGCCGGCGAGCCGCGTCGCCATCTCGGAATCCGGGTCGATCTCCGGGCGGCTCGAGACGATCTCACGGACGATAGATTTATCGAGTCCGACGCTTGTGAGGTCTGACTGGCTGGCCTTCCAGGCGAGGGACAGGTCTCCGAAACGCGCCTCGATCTGACGGAGGCGGATTGGCCCGAGTCTGCGGATTCGATTGAATGCGACCCAGTATTTGAGGTCCGGGACCGGTTCGGTCACCACTTCATCCACCCTTACTAGTTGCACGGCACACAGGCCCCATCAGTCACAGGTCCACGCGCTGGTGGGCGAGTATGGCGGAGAGGGCGGGATTCGAACCCGCGGTACCGTTGCCGGCACACACGCTTTCCAGGCGTGCCGATTAAGCCACTCTCGCACCTCTCCGCATGAGTTCCCGGACACCACAATAAGTCAAAAATTTGACAGCCCCCCGGCGCGAACGAGGGGTGGGTGGCGGAGAGGGCGGGATTTGAACCCGCGGTACGTTGCCGTACACCGCTTTTCGAGAGCGGCGCCTTAAGCCACTCAGCCACCTCTCCAACGGAAGAGTATAGCAACGGAAAACGCGTTTTGATCGTTATGCAGACACCAAAAATACCGCTATTGCCGGATATCGATTGCCTTGACCTGATACAAACCGGACTCATACCATGATCGTGTCTGAACCGGTCAGTAATGCGCCACAAGATATCAATCCGTTCACATGAGTCATCCTTTACGTCGAAACTCGACGCCCGGGTGGCTCGTCTGTTTTTTAATCGGTTTTCAAGTTTTGCGCACCCCCCGGTTGTCACATGACAAGTAGTTTATGGGTGGGTGTAATCTTGGCGGCCGGTATCGGTACCCGGATGCGATCTTCCATCCCAAAGCCTCTGCACAGGCTGTGTGGTCGCACGTTGATCGAACAGACGGTTCGGACCCTGCACGAAGCTGGCATCACGCGAGTCGTAATCGTTGCGTCGCCACTTCTCGCGTCGGATCCTCAACTACTTGAGATGATTGATGGAGACATCGGCGAGGGCGTCACCGTCGCCATACAGACCGAGCCAAGAGGGACGGGGCACGCCCTGCTCTCGGCCTCGGACGCGGCGAGCGATGCGACACATATCCTCGTAGCCAACGCGGACATGCCGCTCATCACAGCGGATACCGTTCGAACGATGCTCGCCACTCACACCGATCTCGACGCATCGATCACGTTGCTGACGGGGAGGGGCGAAGTGCCGGCGGGGTTCGGGCGAGTCATCCGTGACTCGATAGATGGTCACGTGATCGAGATTGTGGAAGAGGCGGATGCCGATGAAGACGCGCTCGCCATCGACGAGTTCAACGCCGGTTACTACTGCATGGATACACACGTCGCCTGGGGTTTGCTTGCGAGTGTGGAGCCGTCAGCAAAGGGTGAGATTTACATCACGGACATCGTATCTGCTGCCGTGAACTCCGGGGCGCCGGTCGAGGCGGTTCCGGTATCTGATCTTTCAGAAGTCGCCGGTATCAACGATCGTACCGAGCTCGCGGCCGCAGAAGCGGTAATGAGAGCCAGGATCTTAAAGCACTGGATGGTTGAAGGGGTGACGATGATCGACCCCAACACCACTTACATAGACTCAGGTGTGACCATCGGGCAGGACACGACCATCAAGCCGGGAAGCCACCTGATTGGTGAAACGCAGATCGGCATCGACGTCGTGATAGGTCCAGACACGGTTCTGCAGGACACCCGGGTGGACGATGGGGCGGAAGTTGTCTCGTCGCACGCCCAGTCAGCTGTAATTGGTGAGAGGGCGACCGTCGGCCCGTTCAGTCATCTACGACCCGGATCGGTGATCGGGCCGGATGCGCATATAGGTAATTACGCAGAAATAAAGGATAGTGTGATAGGGCCTGGCGCTAAGATCGGTCATTTCAGCTATGTGGGTGATGCGACGGTAGGTGCCGGTGCAAACATTGGTGCGGGAACGGTTACATGCAATTACGATGGTGATGTAAAACATCAGACTTTTATTGGAGAAAACGCGTTCATTGGCTCTGGATCCATGCTTGTGGCGCCGTTATCGATAGGACCCGGCGCAAGCACGGGTGCGGGTTCAGTAGTGACGCATGACGTGCCGCCCGGCGCACGTGTAGCCGGAGTTCCGGCGCGATCTATACCAGACGCGGGTTCAAGTCCCGGCGACGGTGACTAGCGCAACGACCTCCCTGAATATCTAACGAGATGAGTTCAGATCAGCCCAGGAGCCCAGAACACAGGACATGAGTAATTGCGAAGACCCCGGCGATAGAAGCCGCAATAGACGACGAAGAAGAACCGCGACCAACCACGTACACATATCCGGCTTGAACAATGGCGCGGCCTGCGAGGATGAACCTCCCAGTACGAGCTTGAGTCGAGATTGTCTGCGATCAGGCGACTGCTCTACTGGAACAGACCGATGAGCGGCGAAACGTTGATCTCATGGGTGGTCTTCGGCATCGCGATTGCCGTCTACATCGTCGTTTCCCTGGTCGCCGGAGTGGCCGCCAGACGTGCTCCGGGCGTTCGCCTTTTGAGAGCCCCGATTGAGGGCGAGAATGCCGGTAACGGCGGTAACGATCGCGTTATTCCATACAACGCGGCCGTTCCGGTCACCTCACGTGCGATCGTGTATCTATCGCTCGTGGTGTCTGCCGCTGCGTTGTTCGTGGCGCTTGGTGGTACTACGTTGAGTGAGGTGCAACGCGGTGTCGTTGTTGCCAGTGGTATCGCCGGAGGCCTCGCCGCGATCCACATCCTCGCCGGCGCCATGCGGTTCAACGACCGCGGCAGTATCGAAAGAGTAGTTCGGCCGATCGAGAGGCTTTTCGAGGCGATAACTCGCATTCGCGGTTTGGGTTCGCTGCTCCTGAGGATTTCAGGTACGGGCGGGTTTATCGACAAGTCAGAAGACGTGGTTACGGTGGCGTTCGAGCAAAACCTGGACCTTCTGGAGGCGGCCGGTGTGGCTACGGACGTGGGGGAACTGAGGATGATCCGGGGCGTGCTGGATCTGGACACCACGCGCGTCCGAGAGATTATGCGCCCACGGGTGGATATGGTTGTTGCGGAGGCGGAAGCTACCCGGCGTGAAGTCGCGGATCTCATGATCAGTGAGGGTTATTCAAAGATCCCGGTATACCGGGGCCAGATCGATGATGTCCTCGGTATAGTTTTCGCACGCGATTTGCTCAAAGCACAGCTCGTTGAGCCAGACGGTAATGAAAGTGTCCTTGATCTGGTCAGGCCCGCAATTTTCGTCCCGGAATCTCAATTCCTTGAGCACCTTTTGCAGGAGTTCCAGCGCAATCGAGTCAAGGTCGCGATCGTGGTGGACGAATACGGCGGCGTGTCAGGACTGGTGACGCACGAGGATCTCGTAGAGGAGATCGTGGGCGAGCTCGAGGACGAGTTCGACCAGCAAGAGCCGGAGCTTCAGAAGGTCAACGATGACGAGTCGTTGGTAGACGCACGTTTGACGCTGGACTCGTTGAACGAGACGTTCGACACCGATATCGAAGGCGACGGTTTCGATACGGTTGGTGGACTGATCTATCTTGAGCTTGGCCGCATGCCGGTCGTCGGCGATCGTGTATCTGTGGCCAATCTGGTGATGACGGTGGAGTCAACAACAGGTCGTCGTATCCGGCAGGTAAGGGTCATTCGAGAAGCGACAACGGCCGAGAGCGCCTGATCGGCGTGTCGGCCTCTCATGGGTCCGCCATCGATCAGGGCAGGACCGGACGATAGACCCTGTGGTGCCGGATAGGCACGCTCTGTGAGATCGTTTATCGATCGACGATGCTCCAGGGGGCGACCGGATACGAGTTGGTTCACACCCACACATCGCTGCCTGTGATTTGCGATACCTGAACCCCCGGCAGTCCACGATGCAGAGCGCCCGGGGCTCCTGGGGTTGTACCGGGTTATAGAGTTTGTCTTTAAACGCACAACAGGCCCCGGCGGATGCCGGGGCCTGTTTAAGGTCTCTAATCTGGTCCGGAGTTAGTCGGTCGCTACTTTGTCTACGATGGCGAACCCGGCAGCGGCTTTGCCTCCGAGGGCTCCTAACGCATCCAGGGTATGGACGGACCCGGCCGCGAACACGTCATTCGAGAGATCGACCGTTGCCTCGAACGCACCAACAGGGTTGGCGACGATTGTGGCATCGAGGATGATCGTGCCCTGAGAACCAGTGTCAGAAACGGTTGTCAGGCGAAGGCTTATGCTCTCACCGCCGGTGAATCCACCGCCAACAACGTTTGCTTCGGTCGTGCCGACAGCCTTGAACTCTACGAATCCTGCTGAGCCAGTACCGGCGTCAACAACGATCAGAGAGGTGGCGTTTGCGTCTGAGCCGTCTGCGCCGTTGGCACCGTTCGTGCCAGCTACACCCTGCGGTCCCTGAGGACCGGCCGGGCCGGGATTACCGGGCTCGCCGGGGGCGCCAGGATCACCGGATTCACCAGGGTTGCCAGGGCTGCCAGGGCTGCCAGGGCTGCCAGGGTTACCGGCAGCACCGGGTTCACCAGCTATACCTGCGTTACCAGGGAAACCGGGTTGGCCCGCAGGACCTTGCGGTCCTTGGCTGCCATCGTCACCCGCGCAGGCGGCAAGCGCCACAACGGCAAACGATGAAAGTATAAGGAAGATTAGTTTTCCTCTTCCGCGCTTGAGTAAATTCATTGAGCCCCGTCCTCCATCCTTGAGGTGTATCGGCGCTAGCCCGGGCGGGCACGCCATTCTTCTTTTGGAACGGCGGGTCTTGTGGCCGGCCACACTAGAAAAATTTTGCGCTTGAACGCGCGTTTTTAGCAACGCGAGTTTTTAGCCCCCGCGAGCGCTCGCCAAACAATATCTCAGGCCCTTCGCGGGTGTCAAGGTAGATTTAGAGTGTCGAGCCACCCCGTACAGGATTGGATATGGCTCAGATTGGGCGCTTCAGCTTTTACACGGTAATCGCGACGTAAATTCCGATGGTAATTTTGCCCGGTAGCAGTTTCAGTTATTAGCATCCACTACAGATTCGTGACATCGTCAGGGTTGCCACTCAAGATCTTGTGGGCCGTCAACGTGTTTTACGTTGGAGTTATCGGAGTGTGCCACATGCTATACTTCGTTCGCCTTCGCGCATGTTGGATTACGTCACGCGGAATTCAGTCTTACGAGCGCCCGAAAAGATCAGGCGTCCAGCGAAGATTTCCTTATACAGAGCTATTCGGTATTCGAATTGCGTAATCTCTAGGAGATACCCACCACTTGGACCAGGCGACAAAAACGGCGATAGTCGAGGAACACCAACGACACGATACCGACAAAGGCTCGGTAGAAGTCCAGGTGGCGCTCCTGACGGGACGGGTCACCGAACTAACGGAACACCTCAGGGAGCACAAGCACGACCACTCGACAAGGCGTGGCCTCTTGAAACTCGTCGGTCAACGACGAAGTCTCCTGAGTTATCTCAACGGCAATGACGTGGGGCGGTATCGCGCCATCATTGAAAAGCTCGGCCTGCGCAGGTAAGCGCAGATAGCGCCCCTCTAACAGTTAGCGGGGTGCTTTTTTATGGGAATGTCCTGACGTCAGGATGGCCCAAAACCGGAATGAAAACGCAAATTCGTCCCGGGTGAACACATGGAGCCGGTACAGAGTCCGGCCGGTCCTACCGCAGAAATAAGTCTGGGGTTGGACCAGAAGATGGGATTTAGACAGTTCATGATTTCCAATTTTGAGATCGAATTCGGAGCGCGCACGCTCAAGTTCGAAATCGGTCGAATAGCCAACCTCGCCGGGGGTGCGGTAACCCTGCGCTATGGCGACACGATGATGCTGGTTACGGCTTGTGGGTCAAAACGACCCCGGCCGGGGCAAGATTTCTTCCCGCTCACCGTGGATTACGAAGAGAAAATGTACGCCCGGGGCAAGATCCCTGGCAGTTTCTTCAAACGCGAGGGCCGGCCGAGCAGCGACGCTACTCTGATGGCTCGCATTACTGACCGCCCACTTCGTCCCCTGTTCCCGAAGGGATACAAGAACGAGGTCCAGATCATCGCCAGTACGCTCTCCGTTGATATGGAGAACCCGACCGACATCCTCGGTATCATCGGCGCGTCCACCGCGTTGACGATCTCCGAAATTCCGTACGACGACCCGATCGGCGCCTGCCGCATCGGACTCATCGAAGACGAACTCGTCGTCAACCCTACCTACGCCGAGCAGGATGAAAGCCTCCTGGACCTTGTAGTAGCGGGAACCGCAGACGCCATCATGATGGTGGAGGCTGGGGCCAAAGAGGTCTCGGAGGACGTGATCGTCGAGGCCCTCAGGCTCGCACAGGAAGTCAACGGCGAGATTGTTGAACTGATCCGCGAGATCCAGGCCAAGGTTGGCAAGAAAAAGTGGATCGTCGAGCCCGACACCGCTGCCGATGAAGCGGAGTCCGCCGCTCGTGAATGGGTAGGGACGAAGATTTCTGATGCCCTGGCAGCGCCGGGCGACAAGGCTTCTCGAGAAGACGCCTTTGAAGAGATCAACCACGCCCTGAAGGAAGCCCTCAAGGATTCTCACGACGAGAAGAATCTCCAGTCCGCGTTCTACGCGCTTGAGACCGAAGCGGTGAGGTCCGCGATCCTCGAAGACGGTCGCAGGCCTGACGGCCGGGCCCTCACGGACCTGCGGGATCTCACTTCCGAGGTTGGTTATCTTCCGCGGACGCACGGGAGTGCATTATTCACCCGAGGCGAGACGCAGGCGCTTTCAATCGTCACCCTGGGTTCGCCCGGCGAACGTCAGCGGTTGGACACCCTGGGGCCTGTCAGCGAAAAGCGCTACATGCACCACTACAACTTCCCGCCCTACTCGACCGGCGAGACCGGCCGAATGTTCACCGGGCGTCGGGAGATCGGTCATGGCATGCTCGCAGAACGTGCCCTCATACCGGTTCTGCCGAGCCAGGAAGATTTCCCGTACACCATTCGAGTGGTATCCGAGATTATGAGTTCAAACGGCAGTAGCTCGATGGCCAGTGTCTGTGGATCCACGATGAGCCTGATGGACGCCGGTGTGCCGATCAAGGCACCGGTGGCCGGCATCGCCATGGGACTTGTATCCGGTGAAGACGGCCAGCGCGCCGTCCTGACGGACATTCAGGGCGCAGAGGACCACTCTGGCGACATGGACTTTAAGGTGGCCGGAACCCGTGACGGCATCACGGCGCTCCAGATGGACATCAAGGTCAAAGGGATCACCTGGGAGTTGATGAGCAACGCCCTGGCCCAGGCCAAGGATGCCCGCTACGCCATCATCGATCACATGGAGACGACCATCGCAGCGCCTCGCGCCGAGATGAACGAATACGCTCCTCGAATGATCTCCACGAAAGTACCGACCGACAAGATCGGCACAATCATCGGCCCGGGCGGCAAGGTCATCCGGGGCATGATCGACGAGTTCGGTGTGACGATAGACGTGTCGGACGACGGCACGGTTGTAATCGGATCTCCCAACGCTGAATCTGCGGAAGCGGCGCTTGCCCAGATCGAAGCGATGACGGGCGAGGTCGAGGTCGGCACCCGCTATAAAGGCAAGGTCGTCAGGCTGATGACGTTCGGCGCATTCGTCGAACTGTTCCCAGGCAAAGACGGTCTGGTCCACATCAGCGAGCTCGCAGATGAGCGCGTACCTTCGGTAGAGGCTGTCGTCAGCATCGGCGATGAGATCGAGGTCCTTGTGACCGAGATCGATGGCATGGGCCGGGTCAACCTGTCGGCAAGACCGGCGGTACTATCCGGGGATGAGAAGGTTGGATCCGACGGTGGCAGTGATCGCAATGGCGGTGGCGGACGCGGGGGCGACCGGCCTCGCAGTTTTGATCGCGGCGTGCGGGGCGGTGGACGTGGCGGAGATCGCGGTGGACGCGGTGGTTTCCAGGGCGGAGATCGCAGTGGACGCGGGAGCGACCGTGGTCCACGCCGAGACGGCGGTGGCGGCGGACCTCGCAGGCGAGTCGGTGGCTTCGACGGCGAACGCCGATCAGGCCCACCATCTAGATAGGTTCAGGACATGACAGACCAGCCGATCAAAGTTGCCGTAAACGGAGCCCTCGGCCGCATGGGACAGACAGTCCTGGGTGCGGTCGAGGCTGAGCCAGCCACGATCGCGGTCGGCGGCGCAGACAGCGCCGCTTCGACAGACACAGTAGTGGTTCCCGGAGGCAACCCGGTACCGCTCGCAGCCACATTGGCCGAACTTCTTTCGAAGGTCGATGCAGATGTGGTGGTCGACTTCTCAAACGGCGCAGGCGCGGTCGACACGATGGCCGCAGCTACTAGCGCCGGGGTTCGCGTGGTCTCGGGATCAACGGGCGTGCCGGCCGGCGAGCTTGAGCGCTACGGCGACATCGCGTCCAAAGCCGGTATCGGGATCATCAGCGCATCCAATTTTGCGCTGGGTGCGGTGCTGATGATGTACCTGGCTGAAATGGCAGGACCGCATTTCCAGTACGCGGACCTGATCGAGAGTCATCACGAAGCGAAGATCGACTCACCATCTGGTACTGCGCTGTCTATCGCAGAGGCCGCACGGGCGGGGCGTGATAATGATTTCACGTACAACGAACCCGAAAAGGTAACGCTGGACGAGGTCCGTGGCGGACTTCTGGGCGGCGTGAACGTTCACAGCTCACGTATGCCAGGCCGCATGGCCCGGCACGAACTGGTGTTCGGCACGTCCGGGCAGACCCTCTCGATTATCCACGACACAATCAACCGTGATTGCTACATGCCGGGCGTGTTGGCGGCGGTTAAGCGTGTCATGACGCTAAAGGGTCTGATGCTTGGCCTCGACCAGGTGTTGGGCTTGCGAGACCCCGCCAAGCCGTAGCCGCGGACGCTGCGCTTCAAACTTTGGAAGCGACCCGTAACAGCGAACCGCGGCGATTCAGCCAACCGGCCACCGACTTCAAGCGATCTTCGAAATGAGACGCCGCCCCTTTTCTTCACGTGCTCGTTCGAGATCGAAATGTGCAGGCACTTCAAGAAAGTGCATCTGCAAGCGTGCTCTGGCCGGATCGCCCTGTAAAATTTCGTACCTCTCAAACATAGAACGGTTGAAGAAATGTCTGACAGTAATCTGACCATTGCGATCGTTGGCGCCACGGGCGCCGTGGGTGCGGTCGCGCTCGAACTCCTCGCCGACAGAGCTTATCCAGCGGATCGCATCATCGTCATGGCGTCTTCACGATCCATCGGGAAGAAGTTGTCCTATCTCGACACGGAGCTGACCGTAATCGAGGCGGTTCCAGACGCGTTTGAAGGCGTGGACGTGGCGTTTATATCTGTTAGCGCGGAGGTTAGCCGTGCCCTCGCCCCTGAAGCTGTGAAGCGTGGGGCGCTTGTTATTGACGACGGCTCCGCATTCCGCATGGATCCGGCAGTCCCGCTAGTGATACCCGAGGTAAACGGCGCCGATCTCGAGTGGCATCAGGGGATCGTATCGATCCCCAACTGCACGACGACCCCGCTTGCCATGTCGCTCGCAGCGCTTGGACAGGCTGCGCAAATTACGCGTGTGATCGTTGCGACGTATCAGGCGGTGTCCGGCACGGGCGCGGCGGCGGTCCGTGAGCTGGATGAGCAAACAGCGGATATTCTGGCGGGCCGGCCGGCGATTCCAAAGGAATACCCGCACCAGATTGCCTTTAATGTGTTGCCCCAGGTAGATGATTTTGCCGAGGACGGTTACACGGGCGAAGAGCACAAGATGATCAACGAGACGCGGAAGATCCTCCACGACCCCGACATCGCTATATCTCCGACCTGCGTTCGGGTGCCCGTGCCCGTAACGCACAGCGAGGCCGTGCAGGTGGAGTTCGAACGTCCTATGAGCCCGGAAGAGGCGACCCGGTTGTTGTCAGAATTCCCCGGCATCACTGTGGTGGACGAGCCTCAGGCCAGCGTCTACCCTATGCCCGCTCAGGCTTCGGGCAAGGACGATGTCTTCGTGGGACGAATCCGCAAGGATGCATCTCACCCGAACGGCCTGGCGCTCTGGATAGCGTGCGACAACCTCCGAAAAGGGGCGGCGTTGAACGCGCTCCAGATAATGGATGAAGCGGTTCGCCGAGATTGCGTTAAGCCGGTGCGGTAGGTCCGCATTCTTGAGCTTTCAGGAATGGACGAACACACGCATCACAACAGCCGCAGGACAAGATCCAGCGGCCAGAAGCATCAGGAAGAATCAGGTACAGCCTGGAGTCGCCCGGGATGCCTGAAATAATTAGGAGTAACGGCAATGACAGACTTCGGCCGACTGCTCACAGCAATGATCACGCCGTTCGATGAGGACGGTGAGCTGAACTACGGAAAGGCCAGAAAGCTGGCCAGCGCCCTCATCGATGCCGGTAACGATGGTCTCGTGATCGGCGGCACGACCGGGGAAGCGCCATCGCTCAGTAATGACGAAAAGATTCGGCTCTTCACCGAGATCAAAGAAGAGATTGGCGATCGTGGAAGCATCGTTGTCGGCACGTCCGACAACAATTACCCGAATTCACTTGAGCTCACGAAGGAAGCGGAAGCGACCGGAGCGGACGGCGTTCTGCTGACGGTTCCGGCGTACAACAAGCCTCCACAGGAGGGGCTTTTCCAGTACTTCCGCGGTCTTGCAGAATCCACGAACCTGCCCTGCCTGCTATACAACGTTCCATCCCGAACGGCGCTCAATATGACCGCCGAGACAACGCTCCGCATAGCCGAGATCGACAACGTGATCGGCGTGAAGGAAGCGTCCAGCGATCCGGTGCAGATCACGATGGTGATCGATGGCGCCCCGGACGGTTTCTTGGTGTGGAGCGGAAACGACGACGAGACGTTTTCCGTAATGACGACCGGGGGCCACGGCATCGTCAGTGTTGCCGGGCACATCGTGAGCCGTCAGATCAAGACGATGATGGGTCTGATCCTTGAGGGTGATATTGAGGCTGCGGCCGCCGAGCATCGCCGCTTGTTGCCGCTGTTCAAGGCGATCTTCTGGGTGACTAACCCGATTCCGATCAAGTACGCCGTTAATCGCACAGGCTTTGACGCCGGTGTTCACCGGCTGCCGATGGTGAGCATTGAAGATGCGGACCCGGGAGTGAAGAAGCGCCTGGACGAAGTGCTGGATGACTATGAGATGGATCTGGTTGTCAGCTAGAGGCCGATCTACGTAAGACATAAAGAGGCCCCCGGTTAATCCCGGGGCCTCTTTATTTCCTGATTCAGCGACGTCCGCTG
>JAYGCG010000035.1:0-4681 GCA_046583455.1 Dehalococcoidia bacterium
GCCGGATAGATCCAGATTGACTATCGCGTACCCGTCCTGGTCAACGGAGAACGTGTTGCCGGCGACCATACGGCCTTCGTAAGTGAGCCAGACCTGGTAAACAGATCCCGCAGGCGCCGGCGCAAGGCCGTTGACCATGAGGAGAGCTTGATCGCCGCTGGAGTGAGTTATCAGCACACCCTGAGGGGCCTGTGGTTGAAGACCTCCGGAGAAGAACGACGGGGTGCTCCATGAGCCAACGGAAGTTACGTACTGGAGCCAGCGAAGGTCGTTCAACTGTTGTTCTATCGTATCCGTGGATTCCTGGAGGACAGATACCTGTAGGGCTTCTGCGCTCGATGCGAGTTTAGCGTCCTCCTCCATTGTCCCGAGTGATGCGGTGAAGGCGACTATCTCGCTGTCTTGAGTTGCCACTTGAGCCGTGAGGTTATCGACACGGTCGTTCAGCCTCGTGCCGGCTACTCCAGCGAAGACGATCAGAGCTATGAAGGCAGCGGCAATACCTGAAGAAACGCCCCACGCCAACCTTGTATTCGCGTACCAGGGGATTCGAGCTGGCGCGGCCAACGAGATTTCAGGGGTAGACATCGCCGGGCGCGATATTTCGATCGAGAGCGGCCGTTTTTCAGACGAGATTAAATCCGCATCTATGGCGGCGATGATTCGGTCTTGCAGACCGGCAGGCGGCGAGACAGATGGCACAGCGAACGCCAGATTGGCGGCGCCCTCCATCAACTCTTCCAACTCAGAAGTGCAGTCTTCACAGCCCGCCAGGTGCTGCTCGACCAGTTCGCGCGCCTCCTCATCAAGCGCGTCCAGTGAATAGCCGGCGAGATCGGGCGAAATAGCTTCGTGGTTTTGTGGGTCTATCATAGTTCAGGCGCTCTCAATTTCGAGGCCAGCGCAACGCGTAGCTTTTTTAAGCCGAGGCGCATGCGGGTCTTCACCGTGCCAAGTGGTTGATCAAGTTTTATGGCAATTTCGGCCTGAGTGAACCCGCCGAAATACGACATCTCGATAACGGCGCGCTGTGCGTCAGGGAGGTTTAGTAACGCCCTACGCACTGTTGCGTATTCCGAGTTGGCTACCGCCGCATCGGCCGGCAGGATATCGGCTGATTGAAGATTCAAGAAATCGTCCACATTCTCTACGGCGCGCTGTTTCCCACGCGTCCGCTTGCGAAGTTCGTCGATAGTTCGGTGGTGTGCGATACCGAACAACCACGTCGTGAACTTGCCACGACCTGGTTTGTAGCTTGCGGCGCGTCGCCAGACATTCAGGAAGACATCTTGAGTCACCTCTTCTGACGCTCCCTGGTCTGAGAGCATCCGGTAAGAGAGTGAGAACACCCTGGTGCTGTAACGTTGATACAGACACTCAAGCGCCAGTCTGTCTTGCTCGACGATCTGGGCGAGCAGCGCCTCGTCCGTGAATTCTATGTATTCCAAGCGGGCCACCTCGTGCAGCGGATAGGTCCGCGGGGCCACCTGCCCGGGCCGAATGCGCGCTGCAACCGGTCCATCTTAGTGTCCACCACATAGGGATACGGTTGCGCACACGCGCCCGGATTCACATATTCCCAGGTCGTGTGAGTCGGAATCCCGATTTCAGATGTTCCCCGTATTTCACCCGAATGCCACCGGATTCAGGGCGATTCAGGCGGGACGGCTACTGATTACGCGGTGATTCCCCGATAGGCCCGCTCGTGCCCGCAGCGTCCGCCTCGGAATCTGAGTCGCTTTCGTTTACTACGCGATTTCGTAGCTCTGACAGTGCGGCCCGTGCGGACTCAAGATCATGACCCCGGGGAGCGCGTTCCAGGTATGTAGACAGGGTGTCAACGGCGGCGTTAAAGCGGCCGAGTTCTGTTTGTATGCGAGCCAGGTCCGCGAGGTTATGCCACGACGCCGGCTCGACGATTCGGATACGTTCAGCAATTCGTAGCGCCCGAGCGTAATCCTCTTTGTCGAGGTAAATCTGTTTCAAATTACTGAGCGTGCGCCGCAGGATGCTGCGTTTGCCGGTCGGCCGCATGAACGGCGCCGCCTCTTCCACGCTCATAGGTATAGATCTGCGACCGGGTCGTCCCGTAGCTCGCTGAATAATGGCGATGCACTCGCGACGGCTCAGAAGTCCACCAGCATCAAACGGATCAACAAAGATCGACTCTGATCCCTCGCCCGCTCGAACAACAAAATGTCCCGGAAGTCCGATACCGTGAAAACGGTATCCCGCCCGGCGACCGATCTCCATATACAGGACCGATAACGTGATCGGGTTTCCGAGACCACGGTCCAACACGTCCGGGATGTAGCTGTTGCGTGGATCGTAGTAGCGCTTCTGGTCCCCGCGAATCCCGAGATCATTGAACAGCACATCGTTTACGGCGTGGACGGCGTCATACAGGCCGTGCCTCCGCGGCAGGCGCTCTCGTACACGCTCCGCCAGTAGGGCGACACGACCTCGTTCGGCCACGAGATCCATGTCAGGATATTCACCCGCCGCTATCAGCAGCGAGGCGGAGAGAAGATCAATCTGGGACGCCGGAACTGACACGACGCGCTGGAACACATCGTTTTTTTTGCCCGGCGTGTTGCTCACGTTAGAGAACACCCTTCAAGTGGTACACCCCTGAGCGTGTGAGATCGGTAATCGTAATCGCTCCTGAATTCTGCCTCGACGTCGAGCCGGGGACCGGTTGACCGTGATTCTAATGACGCGCGCGTTGCTTCGCAATCCTGGTCAGGCGCCATGTCTACATCAATTGGATTCTTGTGCGGCCTGCGTGACGCGCCGGATCAGAAAAATGAGTCCGATGGATCACGCCTGCGCCCGCGGCAACAGTGTGACCGCCTCCGCTGGAACGAGTACGGACACTTCATCCCCGGGCGCCACTCCGGTCTGCGCGTCGACCGTGGGGATTATGGAAACCAACTCGCTCTGGCCAACCATCATGTGAATTTCAGATTCTCCGCCGCGGAATTTCCGGTCACTCACGACTCCCGACAACTTGACTCCCGCCTCTGCCTCTGCCCATTCGTGGCGAACGGGTGCGACCGAAATCCCTCTTTCATTGATGATCACGAGAACGCCATCTCCAACGGATATGCCACCAGGTAGCGAGCCGGCAGTGAACACGGTCCCAACGGATGAAGCGATTTCGATTGCATCAAACTCCCCGACTATCGTCCCCTCGATGATGTTCCTGAGGCCCAGAGATCGGGCGACCATCTCGGTCGCAGGCGCCCGGAAGAGCGCCTCGGGAGGTCCCGATTGAACTATCTCACCACCGTTTACGAAAACGATGGTATCGGCGAGTGCAAATGCTTCGTCTTTGTCATGGGTCACGTCGATCGCCGTCACACCGATCTCTTTCAGAATTGAACGAACCTGCACCTGGAGAGACTCTCGCAAAACCCGGTCCAGAGAACCAAGCGGTTCATCCAACATCAGTAATTTGGGGGCGGGAGCGAGCGAGCGTGCCAGGGCGACGCGCTGACGTTCGCCGCCCGATAATTCATGGACTTTCCGGTTTCGGTAGTTTCCGAGGTCAACAAGTTCCAACATCTCATCGACCCGCGCCCGGACTTTGTCGCCCGACATCCCCTGCATTCGCAGACCGAACCCCACGTTCCC
The DNA here is from genome assembly GCA_046583455.1 of Dehalococcoidia bacterium. Classification (GTDB taxonomy): domain Bacteria; phylum Chloroflexota; class Dehalococcoidia; order Lucifugimonadales; family Lucifugimonadaceae. The sequence goes on from JAYGCG010000035.1 coordinate 3,637, forward strand.
GAAGACGTCCATGTGGGGAAAAAGCGCGAGGTCCTGGAACATGAGACCGAAGCCTCGCGAATGGGGTGCTATCCCGTGAAGATCTTCGCCACCGAACGAGATGGTCCCTGAATCCAGCGTTTCCAGGCCAGCTATGATCCTGAGGAGAGTTGTTTTCCCACACCCACTTGGGCCGAGCAAACATACCAGTTGACCCTGGTCTACGTTCAACGAGACATTGCGGATAGCAAAAGTATCGCCATAGGACTTGGAGACTTTATCCAGCTGGAGAATCGGTGAAGTCGCCATCAAAACCCGCCGATATCTCGGTAGCGGAACCGCTCGATGGACACGAATCCGAGCGCGACCACGGCCATAAGCAGCGTACTCATGGCAAGCGCCTGGCCCAGGTTTGCCTCTCCCGGCTGCCCCAGCAACCTGAATATCGCTACGGGGATCGTCGTGAACTCTGGTCTCACGAGTAAGAGAGACGCCCCGAACTCTCCCATGGACACAGCAAATGCGAACGTGGCTCCAACGACCAAGGCTCTGGCAATTAACGGAAGCTCGATATGGATAAAGATGCGCATCGGGGAAGCGCCCAGCAAGGCGGCGGACTCTTTCAGATGTGGAGGCATTCCGCGCAGTACGGGCAGCAGGGTCCGGATGACGAACGGATAAGCCACGAGCGAATGAGCGATCACAAGTATGAGCCACGATCCCCTCAGGTCGATGGGTGGTCGATTAAACGCCACGAGGAACCCGAATCCAAGCGTCACGGCGGAGACGACCAGCGGCAGCATGAATAGGGAGTCGAGGATGTTCGACCGCTTGCCGGGCCTCACTATGACGTAGGCGGCCGCGGTACCAATCAGCATGGCGATGACCATGGACAGGAAGGCGAAACGAATCGAGTTCCAGATCACGTGCAACGGAGACAGGTAAAAATATGACCCACTGTCGTTGGAAAACAGTGCAACGAAGTGGGTGAGTGAGTATCCGTCGTTGACCGAGATCGCACGCTCAACCAGAGCCAGTAGCGGGGAGAGAACAACCAGCAAACCGG
>JAYGCG010000066.1:0-15308 GCA_046583455.1 Dehalococcoidia bacterium
CCCAGTCCGTCCAGGCTTGGCGCATGCGCTCTATCTCGTGCGCGGTCGACCATTCCTTCTCTCGGGCTGCCGCAGCAAGCTCAGGGTTGCCCAGTATCGAGAGCATATATGCGACGCCCTCCGCAGTTCCGGCGTCCGTCCCGTGCGACTCAGCTGTGGCGTCAGCGTTCACGTCAAGAAAACCGGCCAATAGCAAAAGCTCGCGCAGGTGTCGACCGGCATTTGGATGACCGCCTCGGTGCCGTTGCCAGTGGTTCCTTAACCCGATCGAGTCCCGAAGACCCTCGGTATCCGGATGCAAGAGCGCGACACCCCAATCAGAGCTGCGAACGCCGATGACCCCGCCGGGCTTAAGAACTCGAAGCAACTCGTTAATACCAACGCCGGGGTCTGATAGGTGCTCGATCAAGCCGTTCGCGAACACCGCGTCAAAATGATCGTCCTCAAACGGTAGATTCGTCACATCGGCGACCTGATACGAGATGTTATCGACCCCGGCTTCACGAATATCCCGGGACGCTGTTTCGATCCTCGCCGAATCCAGGTCGATGCCGGTAACTTCACCCGGCGCTGCGTGCATGGCCAGGCCGTAGGTAATCGACCCGGGACCGCAGCCCGCGTCCAGGAGGGTCATTCCCGGTTTAAGGAACGGCAGAAAAAACGCGGCCTCTCGATCGGCATCACGTAGCCGGAAGCGCTTGGTTTCCTCGTCATGCCCGGCGGTCTTGTCGGAGCCCCCAGAGCTACCAGAACTCCCTGAACTCCCAGAAGTCACGGCATGCCTCCTGACAAGTCCAACTCAAAGCCCCATTCAGGGCTGCTGTCGGGATCGTCCAGCACCCGGTCACCGATCACCGTGAATCCCATCTTTTTGTACATCTCGTGAGCGTCGTTGAACCGCTTGTCGGACCATGCGATCGCCTTTGGATGGCCTGTAGCCCTCGCCCACTCCAGGAAATGCTCCGTCATGAGCCGACCGTACCCGCGCCCCCGATGATCCCTGTGCAGATATAAGCGCTCGATCTCTGCCTCGGCCCCGCGATCCAGTGCGCAGACGGTGCCGATGACCCGGCCGTCCAGCACCAGCACCGAGAAAAATCCGCCGGTGTCGATGTAAGTCTCCTGAACGGTATACAGGTCACGGTGATAGTCGTCCGGGTCCCACGTCAGCCGGTACTCGTCATACACCGCCTTGATCACGGCGGCGATCCCGGGCTGCCACCGGTCTTTGTACGGGAGTAGTTGGGGTGTGCTCAATTGGGCGATCTCATGACGCGTGGAGTGTAGGGCGTCCGGGCGTGGTGTGGTCGATGACGGTCCGTCGATTTTGCGCCCATAGAGAGCGGAATAGCAGGCACTCTCTCGCCGATAGAGAGGGGGCGCAAACGGGCGTGAAACTGCTGCGGCAGTGCACTGGCCGGGAGTATTGTGTCCTGTGCGTTCAACCGCCTGCTTTGCCCTCACATCCACGGGGAAGCGATGGCGGGTCCTTTTTTTCAGTTACAAGTACGGCGATATGGCGATTTCAGGGGAGGACCGGGAACCGGCGGCAGACGCCGAAATCCAGAACGACGAAACTGATGTGACCGCGCCCGAACCGCGCGCTGGATCGACCGTGGTAACGGTGCTGCGCATCGTCGATTTCCGTTACCTGTTTGTCGCGAACATGATGATGTTCATGGCGTTCCAGATGCGGAACATCGTGCAATCCTGGCTTGCCCTCGAACTGACCGACTCCCAGGCGTGGGTCGGGGTGATCAACGGCTCACCCGCGATCGCCATCATCGCCCTCGGGCTGATCGGTGGCGTCGCCTCCGACAGGTGGCCCAAGCGAGACATCCTGTTGTGGGTGCGCATCGGCCTCGGGCTCGTCAACTTCATCGTCGGTTACCTCGTGATGATCGACGCGATATCAATCTGGCACCTGCTATTCCTGTCGCTCGTGCAGGGCGGGGCGATAGCGTTCGGCATGCCGGCCAGCCAGACCATCGTCCAGGACATCGTCGGCAGGAATCGACTTCTCACCGCCGTGTCCCTCAACCAGTCCCTAGCCACTATCGGCGGGATCGCAGGGCCGGCTCTTGGCGGCGCACTGCTGGGGATTATGGGCGTGGCGCCCGTCTATTTCGTGATATCGGCCATTTACATTCCGGCGATTTACGCCACGTGGCGTATCAAAACGCGGACAAGGGTCGAGAGGACAGGGAATACCTCAGCGATCTCCGATATCAAAGAGGCGCTCGCGTACGTTTGGTCGTCGCCGCCGTTGCGAATCCTTGTGGTGCTGAACACTCTTGGGCTCGTGGCCGGGTTCATCTTCCCGATCATCCCCGTGTACGCGAGGGACGTTCTGGATGTCGGCAAGTCTGGGTTCGGGATACTGATGGCGGCCTTTGGACTGGGCGCGCTAATCGGCGGTCTCGGGTTGGCGTTCATCGGAAACGTCGAACACAAGGGCTGGCTGTTGATGCTGGCGGTCGTCATCGGCGACCCAACATCGATACTTTTCGGATTCTCCCGGGACTTCTACTTCTCGACTGCCTTGCTGTTTCTATTCGGGATCGGCGCGGCGTTCTACATCACGACGGTCAGCACCCTGTTCCAAGTCTACGCGCCTGATCATCTCAGGGGCAAGATCATGGCGGTGTACGCGCTGACCCTGCAATTGTTCCCACTGGGTTGGATGCTAGGCGGGTTCATGGCGGAAACCCTCGGAGCCGAGATGGCGCTCGTCCTTGGGAACGGTTTCTCGATCATTGTGACGGTGGTTATGTTCGCCAGGTCCAGGACGTTCCGGGAGCTGACGTAAGGAAGGGGCAACTCTAGACTTCGGCGCCCTTGTATCGCGCAATCTCAACATACCCATCGTCCTCGTCTGACCACGCGAACAGCGCTGAATCGACCACTCGCCCCCCGTCGATCCCCATCACAAGCTGCTGCACGGGGTAGGCGGGTCCGCCACCCCATTCAGGCGGGCTCGTTGCTACGGCGCGGTCCGTCTCAGACAGGTATGCGCGGCCGTTCGGATGCGAGTGATAGATCACGAGCGGGGGCGTTTCGCCATCAAGGTCCCGGTTGAGCGCCATCAGGTCTTCGCCCTCGATCACGTACGCCGTCTCGGCCGGCCGATCTGCGACCGTAGGGTGATTGCCGGAGTCCTGCTGATTTGCGCATGTGCGTACCGTCGTAACCGGACCTTCTGGCGGCCCCGCCAGCCAGCCGCAGCATTCGGCGGGATAGGCGGATCGTGCCTCGGCGTACGCCAGCAGCAGGATGTCGCGGTCGATATGGATCGGCTCAGGGTTACTCATCCGAACACCGCTCCGCCATCGAGATAGACCGTCTCTCCCGTCATGTAGTCGGCAGCGTCCGAGAGCATGAAGTGCGTCAGCAGTCCAACCTCTCGCAACCGGCCCGGGCGGCGCAATGGGATCTTCCCGGAAGCCGCTCGTTCTGCGGCCCTTTCCACGGCCTCTGGCGAAGTGACAGGGTCTGGGAACACGCCGGGAGCTATGGCGTTCACGTTGACGCCGTACGGCGCCCACTCAAGCGCCAGCGCCTGGGTCAAGCGCGTCAGTCCGGCTTTGGCGGCGGCGTATGCGACGGAGTTAGCGCCGCCGCGTGCCGCTGCGTATCCGGCGATGTTGACGACGCGTCCAGAACGCTGCTTGAGGAAATGGTCACCCGCGGCACGACACCCTACGAATGCCTCCGTCAGATTCACATCAAGGATGAAGCGCCACTCCTCGTCGCTCAAAGGCCCGATATCAGAATCGCTATCAGGAAGTGGAACGATCGGCTTCGAGATCGCGTCACCTACGCAGTTCACCAGTCCGTCCAACCGACCAAATCGGGACAACGCCTGTTCTACGACCCCGGCCATGTCTTCGCCGGAGGTCGCATCGGCGACCATGAACTCGATCGGGTGTCCGGCGTCTGCCAGTTCGGCCGCTACTTGAGACATGTATGTCTCCGTTAGCGCGGTCGCGAGCACCTTCACGCCAGACTCAGCCAGCACTCGAGCGATGCCCTTGCCGATACCGCGCCCGGCGCCTGCGACGATAACGGCACGACCTGTGAGGTCGAACTCACGAGGTGTCTGATTGGAGTATTCAGTCATGGTGGGTTGGCCTCGGGACTATGCCGATAACGACCTATGGGAGAGTTTGACCACGCAAATTAAATGTTCGAGTAGACGGACCTTCTCCCACTGGGAGAAGGAAACGTCCCTCTCTCCCAGCCTGAGAGGCCGAGTGCACCAAGGGTGAGGGAGAAGTCTTGTCTGCCTACAGTCCCGCGGCGGGCCTGAACTTTTCGAGTCGCTCGATGTGTGCGTCAGCGCCCGTTAGGCCCTGGCCCATCGTGTTGATATCGATGTAGTCGGCTTTAATGCCGCTCCATGATTTCACGTCGTCCGACCACGAATCCTCGCTCGCGAGATCGGCCGTGACGCGCCCGTCGATCCCGATATCAGAGCCATCCCGCCCCGCTTCTGTGGCGTATGCGTACAGCTTGTCCAGTTCCTTCAGGCCGGCCTCATCGGGCTGCCACATCGGCATCCAACCGTCTGCTATTCGGGCGATCCGTTTGACCACGATGTCGGCGCCGCCACCCAGCCAGATCGGTATCGGCTGCTGGATCGGCAACGGGTTGATCCCGGCGTCCGGGACCGTGTGCCATTTGCCCTCAAAGTTGACGCTGTCTTTGGTCCAGAGCGCCCGCATCAGAGCGATCTGCTCTTCCGACCGCGCACCGCGGTCAGTGAACTCTGCCCCGAGAGACTCGTATTCGACTTCGTTCCAGCCGATGCCTATACCCATGCGGAATCGACCATCGGACAGTACGTCCAATGCCGCCGCCTGTTTGGCAACGAGAACGGTCTGGCGCTGCGGAAGGATCACGATCCCCGTCGCGAACTCCAGCTTCTCCGTCATGCCCGCCATAAACGAGAACAGTACGAACGGCTCATGAAACGCTGTTTCAAGCGAGTACGGGCCTTTCCAGTCCGGCCGGTTGGCCAGGTTTGCACCGATTACGTGGTCGTAGGCGAGGACGTGTGTGTATCCCATCTGCTCCACGGCCTGGGTGTATGCGCGAACGCCGCCGGCGTCCGGTCCGATTTCGGTCTGAGGAAAAACGACGCCGATCTTCATTTTTACGAACGCTCCGTTGCAATTAGAGGTCGACTTCCGATGCGCCGACACCCGAGAGGGCAAATGTAACAGGGGAATCGGTTGAGGGGCGCGGGCGATCACCAACGGAACTGGTTATCGGAGGGTCAAATACACGGAGAAATGCAGAATTCGCACATTATTCGCACATCGTTACGCGGCATATTGGGGTAGGATTTTGCCCGCACAAATGACTGAAACGTGGGGAGAGTTGAGTGACGAGAAGATCTGATGTGGACGAGAGTGTGGACGTGCTGGTGATTTCGGGCTCGATGGGGGCTGGTAAGACCACCGTCCTGGGGCAGGCCCATGATCTGTTGATTGAGGCCGGCGTGGAGCACGGGGCGATCGACCTCGACTGCCTTACCCCGATGTATCCGCCTCAACTGAATCACGGCAATGAACTGATGTTTCAGAGTCTCGCCGCCGTCTGGCCGATCTATCGGAAGCGCGGGCACGTCGATTGCTGCTTGCGCGCGTCGTAGAACACGACTGCGAGCGTGCCGAATACCGGTCAGCTGTGCCCGGGGCAGAAGTGACGGTGTGCCGATTGACTGCGCCCGTTGGTCTTATGCAGACGCGGCTCCACATGCGTGAAGTTGGGACAAACCACGATTCCGCGCTGGCACGATCCGCCGAGTTGGACGGGATCCTGAGCGACACGTCCGTCGAGGATTTCACCGTCTCAAACGATGGGCTGCTATCTGTGAGCGATGTCGCCCGAGAGTTGCTGACGAAGGCAAACTGGCTGTGATGTCCGCCCGTCTGGATTAGGATGGCGCCGCGCTGTGCGAGCGCGCCAGGAGTTTCAGGTGTATCCGGATGGGAGAGCAAGTTTGAAAATCAAGAACTGGAGCCATGTCGGCATCGTGGTCGATGACCTCGAAATGATGACCGATTTCTACGTCAATACTATTGGACTAGAGCGGTTGCACGAGATCGACGCCAGGCCCCAGCCCGATGGCGATCACACAGGCGTGCCAAACGTTCACCGTACGCTGCGCTTTGTCGGCATCCCGGGCGATCACGAGATCGAGCTCATCTACTTCATAGACCCACCGGCCACCGACGGACACGTGGATGTCCACAAGTTTGGCTCCACGCACATCTGCTGGGACGTTGAGGACCTTGCCTCGGTCTACGAAGAGCTAAAAGACAAAGTGAAGTTCGTGACCGAGCCCAAGTGGCGAACTCGGCCTGACGGCACCACGGTTGGCCTCATCTACGGGCAGGATCCGGAAGGCAACTGGTTGGAGTTCACGCAGCGTCCGTAACGGTGATGTTCGCTAGAGTCACAGTTTCGTCTAGGATTGTGGCGCACGGCCTTCGGGCCTTCTTTGAGCGCCCAGATAGTCAGAAAAATAGAGGAGACCCTCGATGGTCATGAATTTCGACCACACCGGAATTGTGGTCCAGGATCTAGAAAAGATCACCGATTTTTACGTGAAGGTCCTCGGCCTTAAGGTCGAGCATGAGGTCGACGCCGTCGCCCCGCCGGAAGGCGACCACACCGGATTCCCGGGCGCTCGCCGTACCCTGAGGTTCGTCGGGATCGAGAACAATCACCGCATCGAGCTGGTGAAATATCACAACCCGCCGGGTGAAGAAGGCTACCTACGCAAGAACCAGTTCGGTGCGATGCACATCTGTTTTCATGTGGAGGACCTGCAGACGATCTTCGATGACCTGACTGCGAAGGGAATCAAGTTCGTCACAGACCCGATTTTCCGGGAGACGCCGGAAGGGACCCGGGGGATCATCTATCTCCAGGACCCCGAGGGTAACTGGCTCGAGTTTATCCAGCCGCCGAAGTAGGCGACCGTAGATACTACTGGCAACCGAATAACGGGCCGCTTCGTAACCCTTACAAGGGGAGTACGGACGGTCCGTTATTTTTATGGAGCCGTAGGCCCGCTTATCCGTTCATCGAATTCGCTGCGTCGCCCACTTCGTTTATGACACATCGTTACTTCTCATCTCCCAACTTGCGGACGGTTTTTCTGGTTACAGTCGGGCTGGCCGTGACGCTTGTCGCAGCGTGCGGTAGTGGAATCGACGAAGTCACCCCGATCCCGACCCGGACCGCCGCGCCTACCGCGACTGCGCTCTCAATCTCACCTGAAGAGGCAAAGGTGCGGCTGCAATTACGGAGCCTGTTCACTCGCCAGGAGGGCGTAGAGATCACGGCGATTAGGCAGGCCGCTGATACCGGGAATCCGGGCTTCATCGCACCTATCGTGGATCTCGCCGGAGCAGGGTTTGCCGACGAGGAGCGGGCGGCGATAGCTGATGCGCTGACCCGGCTTACGGGGCAGGAGTTCGACCCCACAAGCTTCAATCTCCACGAAGACGCCTACAGGTGGCTCGGTCAGCATCCAGAGATCGAGGCGGTTCCCGGATACGCTGCGTGGAAGGGCGACCTGTACAGCGTGATTGATCGCCGATTCATCGACTTCTTTTACGAAGGCGTCCCGGCCAGTGTTCCGATATCCGGTGCAGTGTGGGGCGGAGTAGGCGTAGACGGCATTCCGCCGCTAGATAACCCCAGGTTCACGTCGCCCGGCGGAGCGACATACCTGGAGTTTGACGAGCCTGTTTTTGGCGTCAGCATCAACGGAGATGCCCGCGCATATCCGCTGCGCATCCTTGCGTGGCATGAGTTGTCGAACGACGTGGTGGGCGGCAAACCTGTCGCCCTCGTCTACTGAACTCTCTGTGGAACGGGCGTCCTGTACGATGCCGAGCTTGACGGAGAGGTCCAGCGGATTGGCACGTCCGGGTTCCTGTATCAGAGCAACAAGCTCATGTACGACTCCGGCACACGAACGCTCTGGCACTCCCTAACGGGAGAACCGGTAATCGGCGAACTGGCATTTAGCGATCTACGGTTCAAGCAGCTGCCGTTGACCCTGACGACCTGGGGAGATTGGCTGGAGAAGAACCCGGAGACTAAGGTCCTGGACATTGATACGGGGTTCGACCGGCAGTACCGCAACTTGAACAAACGCGGCTCGGCGTATTACGACTACTTCAACTCGCCGGACTGGATGTTCCCGACGTTCCAGACAAACGAGGCTCTGAACCTGAAGGATCGGGTTCTGGCGCTTAACTACGGCGATTCTCCGAAGGCGTACTCGCTTGAGGCACTCCAGGAGACGCCGGTGGTGAACGACACGCTCGGCGGGCAGGAGCTGGTGATCACCTTCAACCCTCTCGCCGAGGCGGCTCGACCTTTTGAACGGGGTGGCCACAACTTCTCGCCGACGCAGGACCCGGATGTCGTGCTTGATGAGGACGGGTTCGAGTGGCGCGTCGAAGAAACGGGACTCGTGAAGTCTGACGAAACCGAAACGCTTGCCCGACTACCGGGACAGGTGTCGTACTGGTTCGGCTGGGTCGCGTTTCACCCGGATACCGAACTGTTTGGTGAAGTGGCAACACCGTAGGGGCGTATGGCAATACATTCGTTTGTCCTTCAGACAACACTGATCACTGCGAAGCACCCACCCTGAGGCTCTCGAAGGGCCGGGTTGCGCAACACCGCGCTTAGCCACTGCCGCTTTTCAAGCGACAACCCCCTCACCTCAATCCCCTCCCGAGCGGGAGAGGGGCAACTAAATCAACCGTGAGGGAGAGCTTTCAAGGTCGTCCGATTCCCCTCCTGGGAGTTCCCCTTACTCGCCTAGAAACGACTTGATGGCGGTCATCGTGTCGTCGTGGTTGTCCTCGAAAACGTTGTGGCCGGCATTGGCGATCCTTACTGATTGCGCGTCAGCCATCTCCGTTGTGAGTCGTTTTTCGGCTTCATCGGTGACGAGTTGGCTGTTGCCGCCGAGGATGAAGAGGGTCCGGGCCTTCACCGACAGGTAACGCTTCCACATCTCGTCCTCGGAAGGTCGTACCGTTAGTCGTCGCCCGGTTCGGATACGCGGATCCTCCCGCCACACCACTCGCCCATCTCGCTCAACAAGCCGCGCATCCAATCGCCGTTCTACCGCATCGTCCGAGATGTTCGGCAAGGCCTGAGCCTGCCAGGCGCGCGCTGCGGCGATGCTCGGGAAGTCCTGAGATAACGACGCCAATTGGCGCTCGAACTCGACCGACGATCCGGCCCGCATCACAGGTCCGGCGTCGATAACGACAAGCGACTCCACCCGCTCGGGGTGTTTAGCCGCCAGCGCCGTCGCCACTCCGCCGCCCATGGAATGCCCGATGACGGTTGTCTTCTCAAGGCTCCACGCCTCGTACAGCCCGAGCAAGTCGGCGACGTATGCCTCAGTTGAGTAATCGCCCTCGGGAGACCACTCGGTCTGGGAGCGCCCACGGAAGTCGACCGACCTCACATGGTGCGTCTCGGCAAGCGCCACCGCAATGTCGTGCCATACAGCGCCGGTGCTCCAGACGCCGTGCAGGAGGATCACCGGCGGATTGTCGGTTGAACCGTACTCAAGGTACGAGTACTCAAGCCCGTTGGTCGTGACCGTCTTGCGGTGTGAATCGACTTCGGTGATCGATAGGGCGGCGAATGCCATTTACGGTCCTTTGTTTGTGGTGGGATCTGATTGCCTCCTCCCTAGGAGGTTGGAGGTGGGTCGCGTCTTAGCGGGACGATTAACCACCCCCTGACCCCTTCCTACATTAGGAGGGGGCAATATCTAATAGCACGACCTTCCCGCTATCCCGCCGGCGGCGCAACAACCACGTCATCGTAGTCGTGGCGTTTGGTGATCAGGTTGCTGTGGAGGAACACATCTAGCGCGGTCTCGTAGCTGCTTCGAGAAATCTCTACCGCCGGGTTCCAGCAGCCGAGGCCCTGGTAGAAGCGGATAGTGTCCGCCAGCACCGACTGGTCGATTCCCGGGAAGAAGTCAGCCTCTTTGTCTGCGATCTCCTCGGCGGAAGCGTCGTTCACCCACTGGCGGGATTTCCTGTACGCCCGGATGAACGCGTTGGCGAGGTCGGATGCAACGAACTCCCGCGTTCCCTGGATGCTTGAGAAAGCGACCGGACCGACGGCCTCGCCGACCGACGCGACCACATGACCGACGCCGTCAGCTTCAAGTTGCTGCGGGGCTGGCCCCTGCTGATGGACGTACTGGCCCGTGCCGTACCTGAAAGCTGCATCAATCTCGGCCGTCGAGCCTGCGTCGATCGCGTTGAGGGATCCGTAGTCGACCCCCATTTTGTGGACCCCGTACTTGAACATGGCGAGCGGCTGTCCGCCGTGGTCCGCGAGGACATCGGCGCCGGACAGCTTGTCCCATGTGAAATTTGGGTCTGGTTCACGCGCCGCAACAAAGAAACCGTCACGTTCGTTGATCTGTGCGAAATGAACTATCGGAGGTGTCTCGCCTTTTTCCAGATAGGCCCAGCTAGCTGAGACTGCTCCCTGGCAGATCTCAAGCTCACCGGCAGCCAGCATCTCAGGAGACGACTTGCCCGGCGGAACCTCGCCCCCGTAGTGCGGGTCCAAACCTTCGTCAGCCAGAAATCCTCCGGCGATAGTTGCCAGCACGGGGGAGTAAAAAGCCGAGTGACGGTTGAGCATGATCCGAAACTGAGTCATCAAAGCTCCTCTTTGGTTCCCGAATGAATTCTGTGGACGGCTCGACCACCGGTACGTCAAGAGTCGTATGGATGGCGAAAGTTCGCACAGGTTAGCGAACTGAAGAGACATCCGCTATCGGCAGTGCGAGATTCTCTACGGCAGGAAACTCCTAAGCGCGGTCGCCGCCGGGAGTTACGCGCTCGCCAGACTCCGGCGGTAGTACTCCAGGCTCACGGCAGCTTCGGCGTCGGTGAAGCCCTCATACGGCGGCAGAAGCCGGCGTGGGAACGACTGATCGGTCAGCCACACGAGCAGCTTGTCGTATGCGCCGTCTATCATCGTCCGATTGACATGGCCGAAGATGCCTTCCCGGTGCCGATTGAACTGTTCTGCGATCTTCAGGGTCCGGGCGATGTCGCCGCTGGACCCGGCAGCGAAGTACTCACGGGTGAGTTCCGGGTAGACGCAGTGCATGCTGCACAGCAGTGAGCATTCACCAAATTGAGATCCGTACGCGTAGGCCGCCTGCAACATGAAGTGCTGCATTTCCGGTGCCTTTTGCATCCAGCTCCTGATTAGAGACATGTCGCTGGTGTTCTGTTTGGCGGCGACCAGGTTAGGCACTTCATCCAGGATCATCCGGTAGTCGTCGCCATCGAGAATTCGCTTTGCCCGCACCAGGTTGTAGTGCAAGAACTCTGAGTCCGGGTACGCGCCGCACACCATATTGAAGAACGTCATCATCTCGGCGTCTGTGGCCGCGCCCCAGGAGGGTAGCGAGATCTGGAACGACCTCACGCCGAGATCATGAGCGTAGCCGATGCGGTCGATCACCTCTTCGGTGGCGAGGGAGATCACGCCGACCTGCGTGTCGACGCCGGTCCCGCGCATGGCGTCCACGAATACGTCCACGACTCGCTTGAAGCGGTCGTCGGTCATCGCGTAGCCCTCACCCGCGGTGCCCATGACGTAAAGCTGATGCGCGCCCATCGTGGAGAGTCGACCCAACAGGGTTCGGAAAGACACCTCGTCCAGGGTCAGATCCTCACTCCACGGGATGTCCACTGCGCCGAGCATGCCCTGTTTGGTGCGCATTGTGACGCCGTGTTTGTTGGTGGAGAGCGTCTGGGTCATGTCAGGTTCCAATCATGTTGGTGAAGAGCGCGTTAGCCGGGATCATTGGCGAGGGATTGGATGATGCAAAACTCGTTGCCTTCGGGGTCCTGGAGCACTGTCCACTCGTGTGTAGACCCTTTCACTTCGCTATGAAATGTGGCTCCCAGGGCGATGACCCTGCTCACTTCGGCCGCACGGTCTTCGGTTTCCAGATCGAGGTGAATCCGGTCCTTGACCGTCTTGCTCTCCGGCACCCGCAGGAACAGTAGTGCCGGACCTCCCGGGATTTCGCTTTCCACGCGTGCGAGATCTGGGTCGGAGTCGATGACTTCCCGTCCGGTTACCGCAGACCAAAAGATTGCAAGACTCTGCGGTTCTGCTGCGTCAAACGTGACGGCCCTGAGCCGAATATTCATGGGATAGCCTTCAGTCTTTCTTTGGCCACATCACCAGTTCGACACGGACATCTCCCGGCACCGCCATGAAGGCGACTATCGGGTAACCCTCCGATGTCTGGTCGATCGGACCTTCCTTTAGCTCTGCGCCCATGCCGGTCAGGCGTTCGATCTCTGCATCCAAGTCTTCAACCAGTATGCCGAAGTGTTCAAGGCCCCAGTGGACGTCGGCGCTCGCCGGAGCCAACTCCTCGCCGGGACGTGCACCGGAGACGGTGAAGGGCAGGCCCTTTGAGTCACGCATGCGGATGAAGCGATCCCCCTGTCCACGCACGACGGCCTCCATGATTTCGAATCCGAACGCCTCCTGAAACCAGGCGGCGCTGGCGTCAGGGTCCTGTGACTTCACATGTACGTGGTCAATCGGGTAGGTCATGGGTGGCGTATCTCCTTGTGGCGGCATTATGGCGCATGGACGAGCGAATCGGTTCGCCGTAGGGGCGGGGCTTGCTCCGCCCGACGCTGCTCCTCGGGAACGCCTGATCTATTCGCCCACCCTGTACGTGGACTGCACAAGTCCGGAATCAAACGATGCCGTCTCAACGTGCTTCAGCTTAATATCGGAACTCAGCACCCCGAACAACGGAATGCCCTCGCCGATCAAGATCGGTATGCGTGAGATCGTGATTTCGTCGATGAGACCGTCTTGGAGAAAACGTTGGATCGTCCTGCCGCCGTCCACCCAGGCGTGCTTGAAGCCTTGAGACGACAATCCAGCGAGCAGCCCGGACGGCTCATCATCGACGATTTCTACTTCAGCCCGGAGCGCTTCCGGCACGTCATCGGCCGTGAGCGTGCTGCTCGGGACGATGACGTGCTTGCCGGTGTAGGGCCACTCGCCAAAGCCGAGAACCTGCTCATAAGTGGCGCGCCCGAGGACCATAGAATCGATGCTCGACGTGAAGGCTTTGAAGCCATAGTCATCGCTGCCGGAGTCGTGCTCCAGCCAGTCCAACGATCCGTCTGCGCGCGCGATGAAGCCATCAAGAGTCGTCGCTATGTAGACCGAGGTTTTGGGACGCATTGGGTGAGTGTAATGGGCCGAGTATCGCCGCAGACCACCCACTGTTACCAACCGTCATTCCCGGGAAGTCGGGAATCCAGATACGGTCTTAGTGGCTGAAGATGCCTAACTGCAAATATGGCGTTCCTGGATCCCCACCTGCGTGGGAATGACGGTGGCATCCGCCCCGTATTGTGAAATACCCACCCGGTATTGCGAACCACCCACCCTGAGGCTCTCGAAGGGTCCGTCGCGCACAAACTCGCCACTCCAGCCCGTTCAGTGATTCACCACCACGCGAATCGCCCCGGACGTGCGCTTGTCGTCCGCCGCCGCAAACGCATCAGCGATCTGTGACTGCGGGAAGCGGTGAGTGATGATCGGCCCGGCGTCCAGTCGGTCAGACGCCAGTAGATCGAGGGCTGTCTGGTACTCGGAGATGCCGTTCCAGCTTGAGTAGCTGTTGGACCATGTGAGCACCAGCTCTTTGGCCATGCCGTGGGCCTGCGAGTCGATTGTTTGTGGCTGCGTGAACAGTCCGACTACGCTCACTGCGCCGCCTCGCCTTGCCATCTCCATGCACTGAGCGACCAGTTGCGACTCGCCGCCGACGGTCTCGAATACGACCTCTGCGCCCTCGTCATCGGTGCGATCCAACACACCCTGCACCGGGTCCTCATCGGCGTTCACGATGTACTCGTCGGCCGCCCCGGATTCGACCGCGGTCTGCAACGGTTCTGGTCGGGTTCCGATCATGATGACGTGGCCTGCGCCGGACGCTTTCGCAATCTGTCCCAGCGTGAGGGCGATCGCCCCGGCGCCAACGATGACAACGGTCCCGTCCACCGGCACGGGTGTCCGATTTACGGCGTGGACGCCACATGCGTAGCAGTCGAGGATCGCAGCTTCGTCAAACGAAACATGGTCGGGCAGGGGGAAGCAGTTGCTGGCAAGCGTCACGTCGTGACTGGAGAAGCCGTGGCTTCCGTGCTTGGCGCCATGAACGATGCCGCGCTCCGGGCAGATGTGATAGTCGCCTCGAAGACATTCTCGGCAACGACCGCAGCCCACAAGATGCTCGGCCTCGATGCCGACTCGGTCACCGACGGCGAGATTATCGACACCCGAACCGATGGCCTCAACAACGCCCGCCAGTTCGTGGCCCTGCTCCCACGGCACGTCGTTTGTGGACGGGCGATTGCCGCGATAGTTGTGCAGGTCAGAGCCACACACACCGGCCGACTTGATGCCGATTAAGACCTCGTCTCGACCGGGTTCAGGCGTATACCTATCCTCGACCCGGATATCTTTCTCGCCGTAGAAAAGTGCGGCTTTCATGTTGTCTCCGATGTCCTAACTAAGTTCCGCCGCCTTCATCTTTTCGATCATGGCGAAGTCGATCTCGGCACCTATGCCAACCTTGTCCGACGCGTGGGCCATGCCGTTTGAGTCCACCTCGATGTCTTCCGAGATGCCGTACTTCTGCGCCACGTCCGGGAGCAGGACCTCAAGGAACTCGCAGTTCTTCATCGCCATGATCACGTGGAGCTGTGCGATGTTGTTGAGCGAGTTGCCGCCGTGGTGCATCTCAAAGTTCAGGTGGAACGCCTCCGCCATGTGCGCCGCCTTGATGAGCGGCGTGATGCCGCCCTTCACCTGGATGTCGCCGCGCAGATAGTCGGTCGCACCGTACTGGAGCCACGGCGCAAATGCCGTGAAACCTCCGCCGGGGGCGTACTCGGTCGCCATCAGAGGTATGTCCAGATTCTTCCGCAACTTTACGTAACCGCCGAGGTCGTCCCCCGGAAGTGGGTCTTCGTACCAGTAGTAGTCCAGCTCCTCGATCGCCTTGCCGACACGCAGCGCCCACGGGTAGTCGTACGACCACATCGAGTCCAACATCAGGGTGAAGTCCGGACCAGCGACCTCCCGGACTGCTGCGCAGACCTCGATATCGTAAGCCGGTATCCGCGGCGGGTGGATCTTGTACGCCGTCCAACCCCGCTCCTTGTAGT
>JAYGCG010000098.1:0-35656 GCA_046583455.1 Dehalococcoidia bacterium
GGATGACGTGGTGATCGAGCTGGTCCAACGAGGCAGCTAGTTCGAAGCGTCACCCTGAGGCGAAGGCCAGCACCCCGACGCGAACAACAGCAGGCTGAGGCGAACAGCAGCACCCTGATAGCGGTGTCGCAATTACACCGAGCGGCATCGGTTGTAAGGGACCGGGTTCCGTGCGGTGGATGACTCCGTAACCCCGATACACGTCCTTGCTGCTGACAAGTACATATTTGCACTGGAAAGCCCGTATCGTCGCAATCACGCTCCGAGTCGTGTCTTTGCGGAACTGGCTGGTGTCGATCACGGCACCAGGTGAAAACTCTGCTAATTCATCGACGTGTTCGGCTATCGATATCGTGTCGCCGTGGACGTGCGGCACATCGGGATCTAGGTCAGTGTGCTGAGTGCCCCGATGGAACACGAGGACGTTGTGACCGGCGTCTAGCGCCCGACGGACGATTGAGGGGCCGAGAAACCCGGTCCCGCCAATAACCAGTAGATTCACGCCGCTCTCCCTAATCGAAGGTGATCACCATCTTGCCGCTGGTCTGCTTGTCGAAGTATTCGTAGGCCTCAACCGCGTCTTCAACATTTACTCGCTGCTCGATCAGCGACGCCATCGGGATATTGTGGTCTGCGATGAAGTTGGCGCAGTCCTCCATACCGAACTTGCTAACCGTCCATGAACCGTAGAGCGTCAGGTGTCGATGGATAATGTCCGGTGTGGCATCGTATGTCGCATCGCCTCGTTCGCCCACAAGCGCCGTCCGCCCAAACACCCGGCACGCCTGCGCTGCCTGCTTTCGGGTTGGTCCCGCCCCGACAGCTTCTAGAGACGCATGCGCCCCCTCGCCGTTCGTGAGATCCCGAATCGCTTCAACAGAGTCGATATCGGTGGCGTTGATCGTCTCCCACGCCCCGGCCTTCTTTGCCAGCGCCAGCCGATCGTCTGAGAGGTCCACTGCTATCACGCGAGCGCCCATCTCGGCTGCGAGCATTGTGCCGGCAACGCCTACCGGTCCCTGCCCAAAGATGGCGACGATGTCGCGCCCGGAGACCTGCATCTTTTCAAGCGCCAACCACGCCGTACTGGTCCCGCAGGCGATCATCGAGCCGACGTCGTATTCGATAGCGTCCGGCATCGGCACAAGCGTTGATTCGTGGACCACGAGGTACTCGCCGTGACCGCCGTGGGCGGAGCCGCCGTAATACTTGGTCCACGGGCCTCTGTTGGAGCAGAGTTGCTGATAGCCCTCTCGGCAGAACCGGCAGTTCCCGCAACCGACATAGTGGTGGATCATAGCCCGGTCGCCGATCTGCGCCCCGGTTACGCCGGGACCGAGGACCACGACCTCGCCACAAGGCTCATGCCCGGGCCGGTTCTCCGTGTTGATCTCGGCCGCCGGCGATCTATACCCATGCAGGTCACTCCCACACATTCCGGATGCACGCGTCTTGATCAGGACCTCGTTCGGTCCGGGTTCAACATCCGGGAAATCGGTGACTTCGGCTTTACGATCGCCCAAGAAGCGGACGCCTCTCATGGGTAGTTCCTTATCGTGCTTCGGGTGTGGGGGCACGCAGGTTCGGTCCCCGTGTGTCATACGCGGCGAGCAGCGGGAGTATACGTCGGCTCGTTCCCGGTTCCGCCCACGATTCGATGGCAAATGTCGATATGATTTGTGTTGCCACGATGACGACCACGGCATGGAGGCCCAAGTGACAGAATCGACCCAACAGACCGAGCAGATTTACAACATGGACGCCTACATGCGCGAGTGCGAGGCTACGGTCTCGGAAGTGGTCGAGACAGGGGTAATACTTGACCGCACGGTGTTTTATCCGGGTGGTGGCGGGCAACCGAACGACGTCGGCGTGATGTTGAAAGTTGACGGAACCGAGCTCGAAGTCTCCAAGGTGTCCGGCCCCGGCGGGGTGATAGTCCACACGGTGCCGGAGGGCAGCCTGTTGGTCGGCGACACCGTAACGTGCCGAATCGACTGGGACCTCCGACATCAACTCATGCGGACACACACGGCGCTTCACATCCTCTGTGGCGTCGTGTGGCGGGACTACGGCGCGCAGGTGACAGGCGGGAATATGACGCCGCTTGCGGGTCGCATGGACTTCGAGTTCGAGAACATGAGCGCCGAACTCACGCAAGAGATCGAGGCCGCCATCAATAAGGAAGTGGCGGCCGACCGCGCGATCTCTGTCGAGATCCTGCCGCGCGATGAGGCGTTCGCGATCCCGGACCTGATCCGGACCAAGATCAACCTCCTGCCCGAGGGCATAGAGCAGGTCAGGACCGTAAACATCAACGGCCTGGACCTTCAGGCAGACGGCGGCACCCACGTCGCCTCTACCGGCGAGGTGGGGCATATCAAGATCACCGGCCACCAGAGCAAGGGCCGAATCAACAAGCGAATCCGAATCGGAGTGACCGACTAGGCATGGTCCGATCTGGATTCGGCAATGCGGCGGCATATTCCCATAAACGTTCGATGTGGAGTTCAAATTCGTCCGTATCGAGCGCCGCTCGACCTTAACTCGCCACGAATGGAATTTGTGTACGTCTAGTTCTCAGTGTGGCATGTACTATCTGCTCGTCGACCTGCTCGATCCCCGTTACATATGAGAGATGAGCCATTGCCCGTTCTGACTCCAGACAAGATCACCCGTGCCTCCCAGCTACTCCGAAGATATATGGATGCTCCAGCTGGCGATGATGGCAAGACACCTTACGAAAACAATATTGACCTGGATCAGAAACGTGTCGAAACAATTGACGGCGAGTTAACAGCACCGGTCGGCTCGTTCCTTGATGGTCAGCTTTCGTTGTCTGAATTTAAGACGGAAATCGATGGTATCAACAAGAGGAACGCCCATTGGGGATTTAAGGGCATCAAAGGCCAGATGTTTTTTAACCTCTTGTTCAATACGGCCGAAAACAAAAGTGAGTGTGCCGAAGAAATCCGGGCCGGAATCGCATTGCCGGCCAATGACGACATGGCATCCAGTCGAATCAAGACATTTGCCAGTTACGTCAAACGTGTCGGCGAAGAATGGATCGACGCCGGTAACACTCACCACGGTCCCCAAAGGTAGGCAGCGTGCCATTTTTCCTGTCTTATTTTTGGCAGGTCCAGGATCGAACTCACTGGCCGGTTTACTACACGAATAGCGTTAACACGATGGTGAGCCACGACCTTTGGCATCCATCAGGGGACCCGGCCCGGGACTATTTGGATTACAAGGAGGTCGAAGTAGGCCTCGTACAGCCGTTTTCGGAGGCTGCAAACAAACCAATCAACCTCTACAACGTGGAACACGTTTGGTGGTATTTCGGTCAGGCCGAGGCCGATGCTGAAATTGAGAAATCTCAACAGGGAGAAGGAGACTCAACCCCAACCGGTTCTGTGGTCGATGCCATCAGTGCCATCCCGGATAGTTACGTTCCGCCGATAGTTTCGGTGATTTCTAGTATCGCAAAAGGCGATGAACGTTTGGTTACAGCTGCTGAAGCGTCTGGGGTGAGCCTGCCAAGGGCCCTTGAAAGACACGTGAACGCTGTATTTAAGATCATGGGATACGAGACCAAATTATTGGGGCAAGGTCACGGCCGCGTTCCCGACGGCTTGGCAGACGCAGTAGATGACAACTACATCATCATTTGGGATGCAAAGTTGCGTACAGATGGTTACAGCATGGGCACCGATGACCGCACGATTCGAGAGTACATAAACACACAGAGTCGCGAGTTAAAACGTCGACAGCGACGCCGCAATATCTATTACGCAATTGTATCAAGCAGCTTCAAAGACGACTACGACGACGCGATTCGGTCGATGAAAATGGAAACCGACGTGAATGAAGTTGTCCTCATCGAAGCATCCGCCCTTGTCGCCATGGTAGAAGCGAAATTACGAGAACCGCTCCTAGTTACGTTGGGACCAGATGGTCTCCAGACGCTGTTCGCTTCAAGCGGAGTGCTGACGGCGTCCAGGGTGAGGGAATATTTACAGTAACCGTGTCCAGCGCGCAGAAGTACGGACAAACCTATGGCTGTGGCTGAGACTAGGCGTACACTTGGCCGCCGAACACCGCTTCGCTGCGCAGCAATTCCCAGAAATTTTTCGCCAAAGAAATCCAGCAGGAACCGAAGGACCGCCACGGAATGACAACCACGTTTAGCTACTCAGGTCGTTTCTCCAAAGACTCTGTGGAGACGGCAGTCGGTCACCCGACTCATGCGAAGTACGACTTCGGAACCGCGTACCCGCCGCCTGAGACGGCTCCATTGAACGAGCTTGTAGAAGGCCTGATCAAAGGCCTGAAACGTGAAGGTCAGGACCTCGTCTACTACCCGGATTCCAACGGAAACCTTGCTCTCCGAGAGTTCACTGCCAAAAAACTGGAAGCCGACCGTGGCTTCACGGTCGATCCGGAAGACGTGTTCATCTGCGCCGGTTCCGGTGAGGCTAATTACGGCCTGATCCTGGCGCTGACCGACCCGGGATGCACCGTCGTCACGGAGCGATTCGTCTACAGCGGCACGCTTGGCCAGCTCCGAAATGCCGGCTGCAACATCGTCGGATCGCCGATAGACGATGACGGATTGATCCCGGAAGCGCTGGACGAACTGTTAACTAGCCTCACGGCGGCGGGCAACAAGCCCCGACTGCTCTACACGATCCCTGAGCACCAGAACCCGACCGGCTCGACCCTCCCGACGGGGCGGCGCAAGCAGATCGTAGACATCTGCCACAAGCACGATATCCCGATCATCGAGGACGACTGCTACGTGGACCTCCGGTTCATCGGCGATGCGCAGGAGTCGTTCCGGGCGATCGACCAGACGGGGATGGTTTCGCACGTCGCTTCCTACTCCAAGCTACTGCTCCCCGGCCTCAGGCTCGGCTACTTCGTGGCCAGCAAAGAGGTCCGTGAGCGGGCCATCGGCTTCCGCAGCTCCAGCGCGGCGAACCATTTCACGTCGCTGGCCGTCGAGGGCTTCCTGTCCGAGCACCTGCAGGAGCACAAGGACAAGCTGAACGCCTCTCTCCACGCCAAGCGCGACGCCATGGTGTCGTCCTTCGGCGAGCACTTCGGCGGAACCGGCGCCAAGTTGAGCGAGCCGGAAGGCGGCTGCTACACCTGGCTCGAGATGCCGCTTGGGACGGACATGACTGCACTGCGTGACAAGGCGTTCGATGCCGGAGTCGGCTATCAGGCGGGGTCGATCTTTGCCCCCAATGGCGACGGCGATAACTACGCTCGCCTGTGCTTCGGCTACGAGTCGCCCGAGAAAAACCGTGAGGGGATGGCGCTTCTCGCCCAGATCCTTGACGACAACGGCATGCTAAACGCCGCCAACTAACCTGCCTCAGAGGTGATGAACATAAACGGGTCGCCAACCGGCGGCCCGTTTCCGCGTGTGATACGTGTGCATGGAAGCTGGCTGCTGATATTTACGTGATATTCGGCGGCTGGTTGTAAGGGGCCGGGTGCGGGACTAAAATCTGGCGGTCCGCTTGCCGCATGACCGATATGAACACGCACGCGTCCGGCGCGACCACTAAATAATTACCGCTTGGAATGACAAGACCCGGATCGCCGATAAGGGACAGGCACGTCCCAGGAGTTTTTAACCGGATGACCACCACGTTCAGCTACGAAGGCAAGTTCTCCGCGCGGTCCAAAGAGACCGCTGTGTCCCATCCCCGGCACGCGACATATGACTTCGCAGTTGCATACCCGCCGCCCGAGATTGTCCCTTTTGACGGCCTCGTTGATGGACTCAGGAAGGGCCTCGAGCGCGAAGGCCACGACCTCGTTTACTACACGGAGCGCAACGGCAACGAGGCGCTTCGTGAGTTCACCGCACAGAAACTTGCTGACGACCGCGGCATCACGGCCACCCCGGACGAGATCTTCATGACGGCGGGATCGGGCGAGGCGAACTACGTTCTGATCCGTGCATTGTCCGACCCGGGCGACACCGTTATTACTGAGCAGTTCGTATACGTCGGAACGCTCAGCCAGCTCAAAAACCACGGCATCAATGTGGTCGGCACGCCGATCGACGACCAGGGGATCATCCCCGAGGCGTTGGACGAGCTGATGACGAAGCTTACGGCCGAGGGCAAGAAGCCGAAATTCTTGTACACCATCCCGGAGCACCAGAACCCGACGGGTTCGACTATGCCGACGGCGCGTCGAGTGCAGATCATCGAAATCTGCCACAGGCACGACATTCCGATCCTGGAAGACGACTGCTACGTCGATCTCCGCTTCGACGGCGAAGCACAGGAGGCGTTCGCTTCCCTCGACACGACCGGGATGGTGATGCACGTCGCCTCATACTCCAAACTGCTGGTTCCGGGACTGCGCTTGGGCTACTTCGTGGCGCCTGAAGAGGTGACCAACCGGGCGATCGGGTTCCGCAGCTCCGGCACGGCGAACCACTTTGCTTCGCTGGCGGTCGAGGGTTACCTGACCGAACATCTGCAGGATCACAAAGACAACCTGGCGGAATCTCTCGGCGCGAAGGCGAACGCCATGGTCGCTTCGCTCGGCGAGAACTTTGGCGGGACCGGTGCGAAATGGGCGATCCCCCAGGGTGGCTGCTACACCTGGCTGACGATGCCAGAGGGCATGCCGATGAGCGACCTCGTAGATGAGGCGTTCGACGCCGGAATTGGTTATTTGCCGGGTTCCAACTTCGCCCCGAACGGCGACGGTCAGAACTGCGCCCGTCTCTGCTTCGCCTATGAGACTCCAGAAAAAAACCGGGATGGTATCGCCCGACTGGCTGAGTTCCTGGACGGCAAGGGCCTTATGAAGTCTGCGCCCGCGGACTAGTTGGCCTGACCAGATATTTCTGGCTAGAACGCCGGTGGGTTGTCCTTTAAGGACTGCCTGCCGGCGTTTTCGCGTCTGAGGGCGAGCGCGTAAGGGTGGGGCTCGCTCCGCCCGCCGGTGTCGTTGGAGTGATTGGTCGTAATCGGAGGCAAACAGCAGCACCCTGAGGCTCTCGAAGGGTCGGGTAGTGCGACGACGCATTTTTACCGTAATCAACGTCTATTGTGTGACGGGACCCACCCCCTGACCCCCTAATGTAGGAGGAAATCAGGGGGTGGTTAATTCTGGCTGCACGGGCGTCGAGCGGAGCAGGCCCCGCCCGTATACCCACGCGTCCCTTAGTTCCGGTACATCCCCCGCCGGGCGTCACTTGCGCCTTGTTCCAGTAGAGCCCCCTCGAACTCCCCGGCGATGGCTTCAACCGCCGGGGCCGCCTGTCGCAGCCGTTCGTTTAACGACGCCGCTTCCAGCACACGTTGCGCCGCGGTGGGGCGACCTGCCAGTAGCGTCCCCATGCGGTACCCGAGTTCCCCCGGTTCGTCCGGCATGTCGGGGTTGGCGCGCCACTCGCCCCGGATCTGCATCAGCATCGCCCGTGCGAAACGGGTCGTCGCCGCTCTGGCACGTTCTAGTAATTCGGGGTCGATAACTCCGCCCGGTGGCTCCGCGTCTGGCGGCTCGTCCAGTGATTCCACGTCGGCGGTCAGATAGGGGAGCGTGCGGTCCAACTCGCCTATCCGGACCCGTTGCTCGCCAAGAGCGACAAGTGGAACCACTTGGTCGGCTCGGTCACCCACTTCCTCGATCAGGGCGATCGTCCCGATGTCGCGCGGAGTAGCCTCGCCGCCCACCTCAACGCCATCCCGTATGAGTGCGATGACGAACCGTCCATCCGCGGCCAGACAATCGTCGAGCATCTGTTTGTACCGCGGCTCGAAGATGCGGAGCGGCAGCTTATAGCCCGGGAATAGGACCGTGTTCAGGGGGAATATCGGAAATTTTGGCATCGGGTTGATTCTAGCGTGATATCCGATTTCTTCGAAGGGATATGCGCAGGAGTAAATGCCGGTTGGTCCGTGATAGACTCCGGCCCCAATTTCAACGCATATTTCCAATACGAAATGGAGCCGCCACACCATGCCCGCCGCCGTGACCGACCAGGTTACAAGGGCCCTTCCCGGCCTGATCGAGTTACGACGTGATCTCCACAAAAACCCGGAACTCGGATTTTATGAGACCCGGACTGCGGGCATCATCGCCGATCGACTGAATGCCGCCGGCATGGCGGTCAAAGCCGAGGTCGGCGGGACAGGTGTAGTGGGAGTGCTGGACACCGGTCGTCCCGGCCCGACCCTGATGATCCGGGCGGATATCGATGCGCTGCCGGTGTCCGAGCTGTCCGACCTCCCGTTCGCTTCGACTAACGGCAACATGCACGCCTGCGGCCACGACGGCCACATCACGATGGCGCTCGGTGCGGCCGAACTTCTGGCTGGCCGTGTGGACGAGCTATCGGGCAAGGTCGTTTTCGTATTCCAGCCGGCCGAAGAGTTTGTCGAAGGCGCAAAGGCGATGATCGCCGACGACGTCATGTCTGATCACTCGCCGGATCGCGTCATTGGGCTGCACCTCTGGAATCAGTACGACACCGGCTTTGTCGGCGTGAATCAGGCGACCGTATTTGCCAGCGCTGATCAGTTCGAACTCACGATCACGGGCAAGGGCGGCCATGGGGCATTGCCGCACACGGCGATCGACCCGGTGGCGATCACTGCTCAGGTAGTTACTGCGCTTCAGACGGTGGTCAGCAGGGAGATCGCCCCGAACGCGATGGGTGTGGTGACGTTGGGCCAGGTGATCGGTGGATCAGCGCCAAACGTGATCGCGGATTTCGTGACGATCAAAGGCACAATTCGCGCCTACACATCCGACATGCGAGATCAGATCATCGCCGCCGTCGAACGTATCGCGAGGGGGATAGCCGAATCGATGCGCGGGAGCGCCGACTTCAAACTTCTGAACGGTGCGCCGCCGGTGGTGAACGACCCTGAAGTGGCGTCCTGGCTTACGGGCATCGCTGGACAGGTGCCGGGCGTCGATAAAGTCGGCCCACATGAAGAGGTTCCGGTTGGCGACGACATGGCCGAGTTCATCAATCGAGCGCCCGGATGCTACTTCCTGCTGGGCGCTGGTGACCCGGATCGGCCGCCTCACCACAATGCTCGGTTTGTGTTTGATGAAGAGTGCCTTCCGTTGGGCGTAGAGATATTCGCCCGTGCCGCACTCGACTATCTGGGGACCTAAGTCACACGTGGCCTGAATCTTTGGGCCATCTGGGAGGAATCCTTGTCGCGAATATTTGATATCGCGAATAACTACATCGATCGCATATCCGAACTTCAGCCGATCATTGCGACCTACTTCGGCGTGCCCGGCCATGAGACCGAGATGCCAGACAACTCGCCCGCCGGGGACGCCGCTCAGGCGGAGCTGGACCGATCGACACTGGCGAAGTTGAAAGAGGCAGAGCCGGAGAACGGCAGAGACCGGCTCGCCCGGGATGTGATGGCCGAAGAGCTCGAGATCGGCCTTGAGGCGTACGACGCCGGCGAGCAGTACCGGGGCATGAATATCCTGCACAGTCCCTTCCAGAGCGCTCGCCAGATATTTGACTTGATGGCCCGTGACACGAAGGAAGACTGGGACAACATCGCCGCCCGGATGTCACGGGTACCGGATGCGCTAAATAGCTACCAGGAGACGCTTGAAGAAGGCGTTGGTCGGGGGCAGACGACCACGCGTCGACAGGTGATCGGGGTGATTGAGCAGGCGAAGGTGTACAGCGGGCAGAAGGGTAGCACGTCGTTTTTTGAAAGCCTTGTTACGGTCTACGACGCGTCGGACATTTCTGATGGAGCGCTGCGTGAACGGCTCGCCAATTCGGCAGTTGATGCTTCCACCGCGTTCGCAAATTTCGGGACATTTCTGAGCGATGAACACATCAACGCAACGCCGGACCAGGACGGGGTAGGCCGTGAGCGATATGAACTGAAGGCGCGGTCGTATCTAGGGGCACAGATCGACTTCGAGGAGACGTATGCGTGGGGCTGGGAACAGGTGCGTTGGGCCGAGTCTGAGATGGCGATCACCGCAGAGAAAATCCTCCCCGGCGGTAATTTTCTCGATGCCAAGAAGCTGCTGGACGAGGACCCGGAGCGCTCAATAGAAGGCGCAGAAGCCTTCAAGGTGTGGATGCAGGAACTGCAGGACCGCACGATCGAAGAACTGGACGGCACACATTTCGACATCGCAGACCCGGTTAAGACCGTTGAGGTGATGATCGCCCCTCCCGGCGGCGCGCTGGCGATGTACTACACCGGGCCTTCGGAAGACTTCTCCCGCCCGGGCCGCACCTGGTATCCGGTTCCGGAAGGCAAAGATAGATTCCCGCTCTGGGGCGAGGTGTCGATCGTCTACCACGAGGGCGTTCCGGGACATCACTTCCAGATCGCTACGACGATTAGCCTGGGCGATCAGCTCTCCCGATTCCAGAAGCTGGCGGCGGGCACATCCGGATACGTCGAGGGCTGGGGGTTGTACGCCGAACGGTTGATGGGCGAGTTGGGCTATCTGGACAATCCGGACTACTACCTGGGGATGCTCGGGTCGCAGCTATTCCGATCTCAGCGCGTGGTCGTAGATATCGGTATGCACCTCGGATTGCGCATTCCCGACGACTCCAACTTCCACCCGGGAGAGGTATGGACGCCAGACCTGGCTCTCGCTTTCATGCAGCCGACTTCGCCGTTCGGCCCCAAGTTTATGGTGAGCGAGATCGATCGTTACCTCGGGATGCCAGGCCAGGCGATCAGTTACAAGGTGGGCGAGCGTTACTGGATAGATGCGCGTGAGCAGGCGAAGGCCAAGGCCGGAGCCGAGTTCGATCTGAAGGCGTGGCACAACCGGGCGCTGGACCTAGGACCGATGGGGCTGGCGCAGATGCAGCGAGAGATGGCCGGAGGGTAGCGAACAACACACCCTGAGGTTCTCGAAGGGTCGGGTAGCGCGATAACGCGCTTGGACCCATGGACGGATTGCGATCCGTCCATGCACCCCTCACCTCAACCCTCTCCCGCTCGGGAGAGGGCGCGCGACTATCACGGATCACAACAACTAATAACAACCACAAGGAGCATGTGACCCTATGCGGATGAAATAGCTTGGCAAGGATGGGCCGGAGGTATCGGCCATCTGCTTTGGCGCCATGGAGCTTGGCGGGCGCATGGGGCCGATCGAGGAGAGTCAGGCCATCGCCACGGCGTCACATTCTTCGACACAGCCGAGGGCTACGCCACCAGCGAGGAGATCACCGGCAAGGCGCTGGTCGGAAAGCGGGACCAGGTGTTCCTAGCGACCAAACTCTCGGGCGATCAGTCCAAAGGGCACATCGCAGAGGCGTTTGAGAACAGTCTCCGCATGCTCAAGACGGACCACGTCGACCTGTACCAGCTACATCGCCCAAAGCCGCAGTGGCCGATCGAGGAGACGATGGGCGAGCTGGCGAAGCTGCAAGAGCAGGGCAAGATCGGTCACATCGGGCTGTCCAACTTCAGCGCCGCTCAGACCGCCGAGGCGATGCAGTACGCGACCGTGATCAGTCACCAGCCCCGATATTCGATGCTGTTCCGGGAGTCGCCTCGATGGTGTACGCACCACTGGCCAAGGGACTGCTCTCAGGCAAGTACGGACCGGACCACGTGTTCACCGTGGAAGGCGACACGCGGCGGGACATCGATCCTTCAACGCCGAGAACATGCAGGCGGCTCACGATGTCACAGAACGACTCAAGGGCTGGGCGTCCGATCAAGGCCGCAGCTTCGTGCAACTGGCGGTGGCGTGGACACAGGTCAACCCGGCGGTAACGGCAACGATCTGTGGCGCAAAGTCGCCTGAACAGATCATCGAGACCGGTGAAGCGGGAGACTGGGTCCTATCGGCGTCAGACCTTGCAGAGGTAGAAGCGCTTATCGGAGACGTAAGGTTGTCCGACGGCTAGGGCGCTGGGGACAGCGTGAACGGGATGGCGGCGGTGGCGAGGTTGATTACCTCGTACTGGTTCGAGCCGACTTCATAGAAGCTGGCAAAACCACGAACAAGATAAGGTCCCGGCTGCATGCTAGCCCCAAAGTCATCCATGAGGCCCCATTCCCCCGAAAAATCAGATGTCTCACCCGCGTTCAATATGAGTGGCCCGCGTGGCCAGACGCGCACAGGTTGTTGATGCCTCCAGAGTTGTTCACCGTCCATCGCAAGGACAACTACATCGATGTCTCCCAACTCACTGATCTCGATCTCGATTGATTTGAGGAGTTCTTGATCGTTGCTTGAAACATGATTTGAGTGCCGATTGATGTCAATTCCGGCAGATCAAACTCCAGTTCAATCCCTGATTCAGATCGGGTATTCGCCTCCGGATTGTAGGGTCCGATCTGAGGGCGCACTTCGATGGACAACATCGACAATGGGACCCCGATTGAGGTCGCCCGTTCTTCTATTGCGATCTTCGTCCTTCCGGTCAGGACCCCGTAGGTAAACCGCCCGGTCGCCTCATCCCATCCCGACATATAAACGCTCGGTGCGAACTCTGGCTTCCAAATAGCCGACTGGATGTGGTGGAGATAGATCCGCTTGTATGGAGATTCATGCTCGTCAAACCATGCGGTGACGGTGGCGCGAGGATCTCGATACGGATCCGGCGCGGGCTCGACTTGTCCAGCTGGAGTGGGGCCGTTAAGAACGAGTACCGTAGGCGTCAGGGACGGCTGAATCGTTGGCATCGGCGTATCGGAGACGATTGTCAAGGATGAGCAAGCGGCCACTAGGCCTACAGATGCGATTGCCAGAGCCAACAGTGTTCTGTTCATAGTTGCTCTCTCTTCAACATCCCTGCTCTGACCGCCTTTGTCGGGCCATCGTTTCTCACGGCCCGGCCCCCCTGTACCCACAAAACGCCACACACGGCTAAATCGTTCCCAGCTCCTCTTGGATCCGCTTCGCCAGAGTGTCCGCGGAAGAGTCATCGAGATGGAGTGGATTCACAACGAGCGTTCCCTGCGCCAGTTTTCCGTGGCCTGCGTATATGGGCGGGCTGCCTGCTCGTAGCGAAGCACAGACCTCGAAGGCGCTCTTTCCAACTGTGCCTTCGTCAACAACGATATCCAGCAGCGGGAACGACTCGCCGTCGCCTCTATCGTGGATTGTGCAGGTCACCGGCGCTCCGGACAGCGCGGCGGCGATCCGTTCAAGTAGCGGTCGGTATCCGGCGACCTCTTCGTCATACGCACCGGCGGCGAACAGCTTGAGCGCCGTCAAAAGCCCGACGATCTCCTCCTTGGAGACCTTGTGCGCCCGCCCGATCCCGTGGCGCGGCGGTCCACCCTTGAAGTGCTCGATATCGACAAGCTCTTTTGGCGGATCCCAGAGCGACGGGTGGTCGTCCATGTCTACCAGTTGTGCGAATGCAGGTCCGATCAACTCCCGTCGCCCGGCCAGGATGCCGGTGGATTGCGGGCCGCGTATCGACTTCCCGCCGCTGAATGCCACGAGATCGGCGCCGGTCGCCGGAATGTCGATCAAGTTCGATCTCGGCGGCAACTCGGCCGCTGCGTCCACAAGCACCGCTAGGCCATGTTTGTGTGCGGTTGCAACTACTTCTGGCAGCGGCGGCTCGGAGTCGTTTGTGAAGACGTATAGCACGCCGACGGTATTTGGTCCGAAGGCGGCCTCGTACTCCCACGGTTCGGTTCGTCGTACCCCGGCCCCGGAAACGATCTCGTTGAAGCCGACCTCTATAAGTCGAGCCCCTGCCGCCCGCACGGCGTGGTCGTAACCCGACCGTTGCTCCCGGGCGATCACGAACTCGTTTGGAAATCCTTCGGCATGGGGCAATGACTCCATGCGTCCACGGTCCCAGCCGGTCATGATGGCCGCCGCTCCAAGAGTGAGCGCCGAGGCCGCGCCTGCGGTCACTATTCCGGCCTCGACGCCGGTCGTAGCGGCGATATCGACGCTGGCCTTCGCCTGTAAGAGTTCCAGCGGCACCGAACTCGCGGCCGCCTCGGTCATGGCGTCCAGGACTTCCCGGGGCATGGGCGCTCCGCCCAGCCGGGTGACCGACCCGGACGCGTTGATTATCGGTGTAAGTCCAAGGTCTTCGTAGACGCCCATCTAGGCTCCGTTCATATGACCCCTAGCGCCCGTAACAAGGCGTCAGGAATCTCAATTAACAGTCGCGGCCGTATTATAGGTTTGAGATTCGCCATCCCCAGCCTCGAGGATATTTCCTTTGCTGTGTCCCATAGAAGGAACCGAACTCCAGCACGCCAAACTCCGCGGCCTGGAGGTAGATCGCTGTCCGGAATGCGACGGCGAGTTCCTGGACCACCACGAGCTCGGGGAGCTAGAGGACCAGGTCTTCGATCATGACATCCCGAAAGGCACGATCCATTTCGGTGACCATGAGGTCGATCACGCCTGCCCGCACTGCGGCAAGAAGATGCTTCGATTCAGGTACCGAGGATGGCCGCTGGAGATCGAACGGTGCCCGGACGAAGAGGGTTACTGGCTCGATAAGGGCGAAGAGAACCACATCCGTGACTACATGAAGGAACGGAAGTCGCGGTTGACCCGCTCAAGCGCGGCCGAGGCGAGTTTTGATCGATGGCGTCACGGAAGTGGCGATGGGATCATCCAGAAGATCAAAAACATTTTCCGCTAAGGACTGGCTGGGCGGCTATTTTTATGGTGTTTTCGCTGGTTGGTGTGTTGTCGCACTTCAACGGGTACCACTGAGCAGACCGCAGGGGCGGGGCTTGATCAGCCCGACGGTTGAATTGCGAAATAATCACGAGATTGTCGTTACGGTGTAGTCAGGCACTGTTCCGCAAAATAACGCGCTGGCGTCATGCCGCTCTCTGAGCGACACACCCCTCACTCTGCGCCCTCTCCCGATGGGGAGAGGGGAAATTCGGCGCGATTCGACCTGTCATCCTTTCATATTTCCCACTTCATACCTGATTGGTATTCCAACTGGGTAGGTTTGACGGCGCGTACGCTCATATAATCTCGGGTATGCGAGACCTGTTTGGGAATCCTTCTGATGGATCGTTCTTGGCATGGGTGGCCGATGAAGGCATCTGGGCCGGGCTAATCGCGCTGGCCGCTATCATCGTCTGGTTAGTACTTCGTATCTATTTGCACCGTCTTCTCCGGTCCGGCGCGTCCGCGCTTGAAGATCAGGGCATGGGCCACGTGAACGACCGCGCCCAGGCGTTTGTGCTGTTCCTGACAGAAGGCCCGATGCTGTTGATCCTGGTCGGTGTGCCGTTCGGGTTGTGGATAGCAGCGGTACTTGACCAGAACGTCGCTCCGATATGGGACGCAATCGGCGGCGGATTCCTTTCGATAGGCCGGGACATCCAGCCCCACATCGTCCCGATCATCATCATCTGGGCGGCCGCATACGTCGCCATCCGACTCTTGAAACGCCTGGTACCTGTTGCTATGGGCCAACTGGTGTTGACCGAGGGCGAGGACCCGGGGCTGCCTAATTCGTCAAGCAATCGCGCTCAGGAACTCCGGGCGGCGACGCTCTCCGGCGTCATCATCTATGCGCTGGCGATCCTGGTGTGGGCAATCGCCATCTTTTCCGTACTTTCCGAGATCGGCGTGCCCATCGGCCCGATGATCGCCGGTTTCGGGATTGCAGGAATCGCCGTTGGATTTGGTGCCCAGTCGATGGTCAAAGACATGATCGCCGGCTTCTTCATCGTCGCCGAAAACCAGTACCGAACCGGCGACGTCGTATCGATCGCCGGTATTGCCGGATCCGTAGAGAGCATCAACCTGCGCCGAACCGTGCTGCGGGACCTGGACGGCAAGGTCCATGTGGTGCCGAACGGCCAGATCAGTGTTGCCTCCAACTACACGAAGTTCTGGTCCCGAATCAATCTGAACGTGGGCGTCGCTTACAAAGAGAACATGGACCACGTATTCGAGGTTCTGAACGAGATCGGGATGGAGCTTTCTGGCGAGGACTACTGGGCGGAGAAGATCATCGACCCGCCACAGGTCCTGCGGCTGGACTCGTTCGACGACTCACAGATCACGATCAAGATGCTTGGCGTTTGCCGGCCTTTGACCCAGTGGGAGATAGCGGGCGAACTACGAAAGCGGATTAAAGATCGGTTCGACGAAGAGGGCATCGAGATACCATTCCCGCATCAGACCATCTACTGGGGCGAGGGTGCGCATCCAACGAAGGGCAACCAGGGCTCCGAAGCGGTCAAGACACAGGCCGAGATGTTGAACGAACTAGACATGCCGGAAGACGCCCGCCGAACGGCGCTTAGGGAGTCGGCGCTGAACGCAGAGGCGGAGCGACGCAGTCGCCCCAACCCGCGTTCACTTGAGCGGCTGACGGAGTTGGACGACATATCGCGCCAGATCAGGCAGCGATCCCGGCCCGCATATTTGAATGACGAAGACGAAGATGAACATCGACCGAATCCACGTTCATCCGAGCGGATGGCCGAGCTTGACCGGATGGCTCGTCAACAGGCCTCCCGACGTAGAAAAATGGACCCGGACGAGGTCGACAAAGACGACAGCGAGGGCTAAGTCAGACAGGACCTCGGTTGAACCCGCCGCTCCCGATAGAATGTAGGACTTTCGCCGCGTACGTCTCATGCCGGGTCGGTAACGCGAAGTCGAATGAGCACGGACACAACCCCAGGAACAGGACCGCCCGGAGGCCGAGCGTTAGCCCGCAAGCATGACAAGTTCACGTTCAATGCCGCGTACCACGGATGAAATCCGTGAAGTCTTCTTGAAGTATTTCGAGGGGCAAGACCACCTGCGCATGCCCGCTGCATCGTTGATTCCGGCGGGCGACCCGACGCTGCTGCTGACCAACTCCGGCATGGCCCAGTTCAAAGCCTACTTCGCCGGGGAGTCGACCCCACCGCACCCGCGTCTCACGACATCGCAAAAGAGCTTTCGAACGACCGACATCGACGTGGTGGGAGACGCCACACACCTGACGCTGTTCGAGATGCTCGGCAACTTCAGCTTCGGCGACTACTTCAAGAAAGAAGCCTGCGAGTGGTCTCTGGATCTGATGGTGAACCACCTCGGATTTGACCGTGATCGCATCTACGTCACCGTCTACGACGACGACGACGAGGCGGAGCAGGTCTGGCTCGATATCGGAATGGAGCCGGAGCGGATCTACCGGTTTGGAGACGAGGACAACTGGTGGGGACCGGCCGGCGCTGAAGGTCCCTGCGGGCCGTGCAGCGAGTTGCACTACTATCGCGGCTCCATGGACGACGTGCCGGCGCTGGATGACCCGATCCGGCAGAACGGCTGGGGGCCGAACACCAACGACGATTTTCTCGAGGTGTACAACCTCGTCTTCACACAGTTCTACCGGGATATCGACGGCAACGACACGCCTCTCCCGAACAAGAACATCGACACGGGAATGGGACTTGAGCGTGTCGCAGCCGTGCTGCAAGACGTGGCCACGCTTTACGACACGGACGTTTTTCAACCGGTCATCTCGAAGGTAGAAGAGCTGGCGGGGCGGGAGTGGGGAGACGACCCCGGGATTGACCGAGCGATTGGGGCTATTGCCGAGCATGCGCGTTCTGCGTCGTTTCTGATAGGAGACGGCGTGGTTCCCGGCAACACAGGCCGTGACTATGTGCTGCGCCGGATCATCAGGCGCGCCATGCGCTTTGGATTTGCGCTCGGCATGGAGAGCCCCTTCATCGGCAGCATCGCCGAGGTTGCGATGGACCAGATGGCCGGCGTCTACCCGGAGTTGAAGGACAACCGGCCCTTCATCCTCCGGGTGTTGGACATCGAAGAGCAGAGTTTTGCCCGCGCCATCGCCCAGGGTAGCCGCGTGCTGGACGGCATGTTCGAGTACCGCGACGCACATGCCTCGGTTACCGACACACTGGACGCGGCGATTGTGGCCGGGACAACGACCACCGGGCTTGCCGAGTTGCTGAACGAACGCGGATTCGAGGCCTCTGAAGGGGACGATTCTGCAACCGTTGGCAGCCGTGCGGCTTTCGAGGCGATTAAGGATTTGATCGGCGCCGCAGTCATTTCTGGCGGAGATGACCTGGCGCGTCAGCGGGTGTTGAACTGGCCAACGATGGTGTCAGGGACCGAGGCGTTCCTCTTGTACGACACGTACGGCTTCCCGCCGGAACTCGTGCGCGAGGACGCCCTTGACCGTTATATGGAATCCACGGGAGAGTCCGCTCCGGGACTCGCCGGAAATGGAGAAGTAGACCTATTGCTGGACCGTGAGGGGTTCGAGGATCAGATGGAGGCGCAGCGAGAGCGCGGCCGTGCGTCCGGCAACGCATTCAGAGGCGATGTGGCGGGACGACACGTATACGAGTCGTTGGGCATCGATGACACGCCGTTCCGTGGATACGAGACTCTAACCGTGGACACTCAGATCGTCGGGATCATCAAAGACGGTGATTCAACGCCCGAAGCCGGCGAAGGCGATGAAATAGAGATCATCCTCCACGAGACGCCGTTTTACGCCGAGCGTGGTGGTCAGATTGGCGATGCCGGAAACCTGATGGCGGACGGCGTAGAAGTGGAGATCACCGATACGCAGAACCCGTACTCCCATGTCAACGTGCATTCCGCTGTGGTGAGTAGCGGGACTATCCACGTCGGCGACGCCGTCACGGCCACAGTCAACGAAGAACGCCGTGAGCGCATCCGCCGGAATCACACCGCCACGCACCTCGTCCATTCGGCCCTCAGGCAGGTGCTCGGCTCGCACGTGCGACAGACCGGGTCACTGGTTGCGCCGGACCGCTTGCGCTTTGACTTCACGCACGTCGCTCAGATGACCCCTGACGAGATCCGCCAGGTTCAGGACATCGTGAACGACAAGATTCGCGAGAACCACGATGTGAATGTTGAGTACACGTCCTACCGAGAGGCGATCGACCGCGGCGCGCTGGCGTTCTTTGGCGACAAATACGAGGCGGACGTGCGGACCATCCAGATCGACGCGCCGTGGAGCTACGAGCTTTGCGGCGGCACGCACATGGCGCACACCGGCGGCATCGGGGCGTTCTTCATCACGTCCGAGGCCGGCATCGGCTCCGGTACACGGAGGCTTGAGGCCCTGACCGGCAAGGGCGCCGAGGATCACCTGTGGGAGCGATTTGGCGTGCTGGCCGATATCTCTGAAAAGTTACGAACCCCTGTCCCTGAATTGAATGCTCGAATCGTGTCGCAGTTGGACGAGCTGGACGAAGCACGCCGAACCGTGGCGCGGCTGGAGCGCGAGGCGCTGCTCGGCGGCGGTGGGTCCGGACCAAGCGCCAGTGAATCTGCCGTGGACGTTGACGGTGCGAAGGTAGTGGTCGTGGAGAAGTCCGGCGTGAACGCTAAAGGGTTACGGGAGCTTGGCGACCACCTGCGTGACCAGCTTGGGAGCGGGATCGTTATTGTCGGGAGCGAGCTGGAAGGTAAGCCCACGATCATCGCCATGGTGACCAAAGACCTCGTGGAGCTGGGCCATAACGCCGGGACCATCGTAAAAGGCATCGCCGAGGTCATGAACGGTCATGGCGGCGGACGTGCGGACGTGGCGCAGGCAGGGGGCAACGATGCGGCGCTGCTGGGCAAGGCCCTGGAAGCAGCGCCGGACGTCGTCCGAGAAGCCCTCGCATCGAGCAAGGGCTAACCCCATGCGTGCCCTGGCATTGGATGTAGGCGATGCGAGGATCGGGCTGGCGATATCCGACCCGAACGGTATTGTCTGCCTGCCTATTGAGGCTCTTGTCCGGAGTGAAGAGTCCGACGATCTCGCGGCGGTTGTCGATCTGGCGAAGCGCGAGGGAGCTGAGACGATAGTCGTAGGGTTGCCACTCTCGCTGGACGGCACGCACGGTCCAGCGGCGCGCAAGATGCGTCGATTTACATCAGCACTACGCAAATCAACCGACATACCAGTTGAAAGTTACGACGAAAGATTCACCACTGCGGAAGCGGAGAATCGGCTTCGAGCGGCGGGGTACGAGCCGAGTCGTGATCGGGCGCGACTGGACTCGATGGCGGCCGTGATCATCCTGGAAAGTTTCCTGGCCGCAAGGGCAAATCGCACCAATCGGAGTTCTAAATGACGAAACGTCTCGGAATTTTCGGGTACCCGCTTCACCATTCGCTATCCCCACTGTTCCAGCAGGCGGCATTGGACGCGCTTGGCATTGACGCCAAATTTGAGGGCTGGCCAACGAAGCCGGAGGATTTCGCGCTGGCGGTTGAAGGTCTACGTGCGGACGACTGCCTTGGTTGCTGCATCACACAGCCTCACAAAGAAGCGGCGCTTGAGCTGGTGGACGAGCTTGACCCGGCTGCAGAAGCGATCGGGTCCATCAACACGATCGTCAATACCGATGGCCGACTGAAGGGCTACAACACGGACGCCCCGGGTTTCATACGCGGACTGCGTGAGGTGGTCGGGTTTGAGCCGGAAGGCAAGTCGGCGCTGGTGCTTGGCGCCGGCGGCGCCGCACGCGGGATTGTGTATGCGCTTCGAGAGGCCGGTGTGAGCCGAATGGCGATCGCCAACCGGACGGAAGAGCGAGCACAGACTTTGGCTTGGGACATGTCACGCGCCCGGTTCCGGCCGGATGCGATGTCGTTGGACGTCGATCAACTGGCGAACTTCGCCCCGTATGCCGACCTTATCGTCAACGCAACGTCTATGGGGATGCGTGGTGGTTCTGCGGACGAAGAGTCGCCGTTGCCGCCGGAGCTTATCTCAGGCAGCGCCGTCTGCTATGACGCCGTGTACGTGCCGCCCGTAACGCCTTTCCTGGAAGCGTCGGAAGATGCCGGGGCGCAGGTTGCCGGTGGCCTGTCGATGTTGATCTACCAGGGCGCAGAAGGCTTCAAGCTGTGGACGGGCCAGGACGCGCCGGTGGACGTGATGTTTGACGCCATCCCGCAGGCGATGCGCGGAGATTAGGCGTTCCGGGATTCACGCTGTACGGGCGGAGCAAGCCCCGCCTCTACGATTTCGATGACGCCATGAGTGGCGAAACCGTGTCCTGAGGCCCTCGAAGGGCCGGAGTGCTTTCTAGCAAACTGGTTGCTTTGACGCGCAGCATTGCTTGCCTGTGGAGTCCTGAGTTCGTATAGGCTGCGGTCGATTCGTTGATCTCTTCGTCCATAGCAACCCTTTGCAACGAAATACGCATGACCCTCCCCCTTTCCGACTACACCGTCCTCGATCTCTCGGGATCTATCGCAACCGCATCCTGCGCCAGGGTGTTCACTGACTTTGGCGCTCGGGTCATCAACGTTGAGAACCCGACCACAGGACATCGGACCAGAGGGTTGGCTCCGTTTGACCCGGCGCTGGATGCCCCGGATAACAGCGGCATCCATGCGCTGCTCAGCCCCAACAAAGAGTCGCTGTCACTGGATATAAGCAATCCGGCCCATCGTGAAGAACTGTTTGAGTGGGTTAATACGGCTGACGTTGTACTTGAGTCGGAAAAACCGGGGACACTGGACGAGCTTGGAATCGGATTCGAGGCGCTCAAGGCCGTTGCCCCCAACGTGATCCTGACCTCCCTTACATGGTGGGGGCAGAACGGGCCGATGGCGGATAAGCCCGGAAACGACCAGAGCGTTCTCTCGATGATTACGCAGGTCATCAATTTTGGTCCCACCGAAGGTCCGCCGCTCCTCATGAGCGGATATCCGGTCCAGATCCTGGGAGGGATGAGCGGGTTTTCGGCGACGGCGGTCCATCTCATTTCCAGCGTGTTGGGACAGAGAACCGAAGCCGCACATATCGACCTGTCGCTCCTCGAAACGGCGATGGCGCTCAAAGAATCGACAGGCGCGTCGATAGCTGCGAACCCTCCCGGAACACTCCCTGCTAGACCCAATCGGCTCGGGATAAACCGTTTTTACCCGACGTACCCGGCGTCGATCTACGAGACGAGTGAAGGCTGGCTTGGCGTGACCGCGCTGACACCGGCGCAGTGGCACACCTTCTGCACGCTGGTTGATGTGGAGGAGCTTTCTGCGATCCCGGAGTTCGATGTCGCAGCGAACCGCATCATGGGGGCTGAACAGATCGACGCCGCTCTGGTTCCCGCGCTGAAAAAGAAATCGGCCCAGTACTGGTTTACGGAGGGCCAGAGACTTCGCGTTCCGCTGGCACTCGTTCCGACGATGGCGGACCTATTCAGCAGCGCCCAGTTGCGTGCCGTAGACGCTTTTCGTGAGATTACCCTTCCCGGCGGGCGGAAACTGGAGGTTCCAGGACAGCCATTCAGGTTGCACGCCACCTCGGCCCGGAAGGAAGGACAGGTCGCGAAGCTTGGCGAGCATCAGCCCATGGGGTCCCCGCAGTCTCATCCCACAAAGGGCAAGGGCGTGTCCGCTCGTTCGGCCAAACCGAATCCAGTGCGGGAGCCGGTGCTGCGGCCCGATCTTCTTCGCGGCTTGAGAGTGATCGACCTCTCTATGGGATGGGCCGGCCCGCTCTGCGCTCGCAGTCTGGGCGATGTCGGTGCCGAGGTCATCAAGGTCGAGTCACGGCAGTATTTCGACTGGTGGCGCGACTGGGACGTGTCGCCAGAGCGAGTCGCCCAACGTCTGTACGAGAAGGCCCCTAACTTCAACATCATGAACCGCAACAAGCGGGGCATCACGTTGAATCTGGTTGATCCCCGGGGCAAAGAGCTCCTGAAGCAGCTGGTCGCGGTGTCAGATGTCGTAATCCAGAACTACTCCGCCGGGGTGCTCCCCAAGCTTGAGCTGGACGAGCCTGTGCTGCGGAAGGCGAACCCTCAGCTTGTGATGCTGTCCATGCCGCCATTTGGCGCGGGTGGGCCATGGCATTTTTACAGGGCATACGGCTCGACGGTGGAGCAGGCGTCCGGGCTGCCTCACCTGCAGGGCCGACCGCAGGACCCGCCCTCCATGACGCATGTCGCCTTTGGCGACCCTGTGGCGGGCCTTCATGGGTTGGCCGGGGTGCTCATCGCCGTCCTCCATGCCCAGCGAACCGGGCTCGGGCAGCATCTGGACATATCTCATGTCGAGGCCAGTACGTCGCTCGGGTTGCACGGGGTGGCCTCACAGGTGCTGCTGGGTGAGCCTCCGTTCCGCTACGGGTCTCGTGATCCACAAACCGCTCCCCGGGGCGTCTACCCGTGCAGGGGTGACGAGATGTGGATTACGATCACGATAGACAGTGACGACGCATGGGCGCGGTTCGCCGAGCTAACGGGCGACAGAGATCTGATGAACGCAGGGTTTGCGACGTTAGCTGCCCGATGGTCTGAGCACAACCTGATCGACGACATGATCGCCGCATGGACCCGTACGCGAGATCGTGACGAGCTGTCTGAGCAACTTCAGGATCTGGGAATTATGGCGGCCCCGGTTCTTAAATCGACCGAACTTCTGTCACACCCTCAGTTCGAGCAACGAGGGTACTGGCAGTGGCTGGAACGTGAGTACGTCGGCCTGCTTCCGCATCCCATCACGCCTTACCGGACCGGCCCCGATCCGTTCAAGATCGACACCCCGGCGCCGACCCTAGGCGAGCACTCCCGAGAGATCCTGGCAGGACTGTTGGACATGAGCGAAGAGCAGCTGGATCACCTGGAAGCGGAACGGATCATTGGCGAGGAGCCGGACCGGACGTTTTAGGTAGTGGCTCAATGTCTGACAAGTGCGACGGGAGCGGTCACGTGTCGTCCCCCTCTCCCGGTGGGAGAGCCAGATGAATCAAGGGTGAGGGAGGTTCAAAGTCCCGGCGCGCCTGGTATGTTTCTGGTTCTCGATGTGCTGGTGAAGGTCCCTCGGCTTCGCTCGGGATGACTTGTGTCCGTGCGTGACAAACGCTCGATTCGCCCCCAATAATCGCCCCGCGGGGCCTCAC
Organism: Dehalococcoidia bacterium; assembly: GCA_046583455.1. Taxonomy (GTDB): domain Bacteria; phylum Chloroflexota; class Dehalococcoidia; order Lucifugimonadales; family Lucifugimonadaceae. The sequence continues at coordinate 23,882 of JAYGCG010000098.1, forward strand.
CAGGTGTCTATGTACGCCTTTTTCTTGCCTTTTCGTGGCTCCTTCGGCGGCTGGGCTGCCATCCCGGCGACGATCCAGCGGCGGGACTCTGCGGGGTCGATCACGTCGTCGATGCCGAAGAAGGTCCCGGCGTATATCGCCTTAGCCTTTTCGTAGCGCTCGGCGACCATGTCGTCGTAAAACTTGATGCGCTCGTCCGGGTCTTCGATATCAGCGAGTTCCTGGCGATATCCGAGTTTGACCATGCCCTCGATGTTCATTCCAGCGAACTCCGCTGTTGGCCATGCCGCCATGAAGGTCGGGAACATCGAGCTGCCGCCGCACATTGCCTGCACGCCAAGACCGTAAGCCTTGCGAAGTATCAGCCCGAACATCGGCACGGTCATGTTTGCGCCGGTGTTGAAAAGCCGTGCGGCGTGGCGCACAAGCGCCGTGCGCTCCACCTCAGGACCGACCATGATCCCGGGGCAGTCCATCATGCTGAGGATCGGCAGATCGAAGGCGTCGCATAGCTGGAGGAAGCGGGCCCCTTTATCGGCTGCATCGCTATCGACGGCGCCGCCGAGGTGGTGCGGGTTGTTGGCGATCAAGCCCATCGGCTTGCCTTCGACACGGATGAAGGCCGTGATGATGCCTATGCCGAACTCTCTCCGGATCTCCAGCACCGAATCCTTGTCGGCGATGATCTCGATGGCCTCACGCATGTCGTACGACATCACGCGGTCTTCGGGAACGACGTGCCTTAATCGACGCTGATCGTTCGCCTCCCAGTCGTCGATAGCGCCCTGGAAATACGAGACGTACTTTTTGGCGGTCGCCACGGCTGCCGCTTCGTCTTTGACGAGGATGTCGATGACGCCGTTCGGGACCTGGAACGACATCGGCCCGACCTCTTCCGGTGTGTAGATGCCGACACCGCCACCTTCGATCATGGCCGGGCCGCCCATTCCGACGGTGGAGCCTTCGGTCGCGATGATTACGTCGCAGCAGGCGAGCAGCACGGTGTTGCCGGCGAAGCAGCGCCCGTTGGTTATGCCAACCAATGGGACGAGACCGCTGAGCTTGGACCAGTCTGTAAAGGTCTTTGTGTCCATGGCGACGCCGCCCTTGCCATCCGTATCGCCCGGCCGGCCGCCTCCGCCTTCCATGAAGGCGATTACAGGAATCTGGTGCCGCTTGGCAAGATCAAACATCCGGTCCTGTTTGTAGTGGTTCCGCGTGCCCTGGGTGCCGGCGAACACGGTGTAGTCGTACGACATCGCGATGATGCGGGACTGAGTCTCCGGGAACAGGTGGCCGTTGACATGCGCCAGCCCCAGCACCATGCCGTCGGCCGGAGTGCGCTCTCGCAGCCACTCCTCCGTGCGGCGGGCGCGCTGTGCGGCCACGACGATCGGGCCGAACTCAACAAACGATCCTTCATCGACCAGGTCGTCGATGTTCTCACGGGCCGTCCGGTAACCGAACCTGCGGCGACTTGCGACTGCATCTGGCCGATTTTCGTCCAGCGTGTACGCGCGACGTTCGTACAGAAGTTCAAGGTCGGGCCGGATGTAATCGGGATCGATCGCCTCTTCGATATCTCCGTCGTCGTCGATGTCACCGGACAGCTCGACATACACGAGCGGGTAACCCTGCCGGACCGTGTCACCTTCGGCCATCGTCACGCGGCGAATCACACCGCTTTGTTCCGCCTTGATGATGTGGAACAGCTTCATGGACTCGATAACCACGAGCTGATCGCCCCGGCTCACGGTATCGCCCTCGCTGACGTGGACGCTCACGATGGTTCCCTGGATGGGCGCCGGGAATCCGACAGAGCCGTCCGGGCCGGTGAGATCCGGTGCAGCGTCTTCGACACTGGCGGCGGGCGCCCGGGCGGATTTCACGTCACGGTCGTGGTTGAACAGTGCCAGCGGGTCTGAAGTGTCGATCTGCGCACCTGCGTAGCCGCCGGGGTCGGCCGGGGTTGCCAGCGCCATGGCCGGCTCGGCGTACAACCGCGGGTGGGTCGTTCCATTTGATGCAACCAGTTCAGACGCCTTTTCTTCGACGAAGCGCGTGTGGAAATTCAAGCCGGTGAAGTCTTTATGCTTCAACAGAGTTTGCAGGAACGAAAGGTTGGTCGGCACGCCCTCGATACGGAACTCGGACAGGGCGCGATAGGTTCGTCGTACTACGTCGGCGAAATTGGATGATGGGGAGTGGGCGATCAACTTGGCGATCAGCGAGTCGTATGCGGGGTTGGTCGTGTAGCCGGTGTACCCGTACGTATCGACCCGAATACCCGGGCCAGACGGCGGGTCAAACGAGGTCAGCGTCCCGCCGGAGGGCAGGGTCGTTCCGTCGGACGTGATCGTCTCCATATTGACGCGGGCCTGTATTGCGAAGCCCCGTGGCGTTGGAATGGACGACTGCTCCAGACCGAGGTCGGTGAGCGAACGGCCATCGGCGATCCTCAGTTGAGATCCTACAAGGTCGATGCCTGTGACGGCCTCGGTGACGGTGTGCTCAACCTGAAGGCGGGCATTGGCCTCCATGAAGTAGAAGGGCGCGTCATCGGTCCATTGGTTGGCGTCTAAAAGAAACTCGAAGGTGCCGAGGCTGCGATAGTTGGCCGCCGATGCGAGGCGGGTCGCTGCTCCAATGATGCGTTTGCGCAGACCTTCGGGAAGTCCCGGGGCGGGCGCAATTTCAACGATCTTTTGGAAGCGGCGCTGGATGCTGCACTCACGCTCCCAGAAGTGGACGACCTCGCCGCTGCCGTCGCCGAGTACCTGGACTTCGATGTGCCGTGCGCGTGGGAGGAACTGTTCTATGTACAGGTCGCCGTTGCCGAAAGACGCTTGGGCCTCGCCGCTGCACTGTTCGAACGTCTCATCAAATTCATCGAGATTCAGAACGGCTCTGGTGCCCCGGCCACCGCCACCGGCGACCGCCTTGAGGATCATGGCGGTCCCGGGCGCGAGCGCCTCAAAAAATTTACGAGCTTCGTTCACAGTTACAGATGCCGTAGTTCCCGGCAGTACCGGGACGTCGTTTTCTGTAGCCAGCTCGCGCGCGCGAATCTTGTCGCCGAACAGATCAAGTGTGTCAGCGGTCGGACCTACAAACCCTATCCGGGATTCCTCGAGCGCCCGTGCGAACTCTGCGTTCTCGGCCAGGAAGCCGTATCCAGGGTGTACCGCGTCGCAGCCGGTCTGTTTTGCGGCATTCACGACATGATCGATGTCCAGGTAGGCGCGTGCTCCTCTACCGGGAAGCACCACGGTCTCGTCGGCCTTATAAGCGTGCAACGACTCGGCATCGTCCTGCGGGTAGACCGCAACGGTCGATAAACCGAGATCAGCTGCGGCCCGCATGATGCGGATCGCGATCTCGCCGCGATTCGCTACGAGCAGCTTGGTCAGGGCCATTGAGTCCTCCAAATGGATTTGGCGAATGATTCTGGCGGGTGCGAAGCTGAATTCAGTCGTATTGCACTGTCGTATTGCACTGTGTGAATCAGGGGGTCCATACGAGATGGCATTCCCTATGTTCCGAACGCCATATTATTCCCGTATGCCAGACGGTGCCGGTCCCAGAACCCCAATCGGGCTTTCAACCGGGTCCACGGTTTCCAGGCACACGAATCAAGCTATTGGCAGGACGTGAGCTTCAGATCAGATCTTCTGAAGTTTGGTGAAGCGTCCGCCGATCAACCATTCCAGCACGTATATGTTTCCAGAACCGTCGATGGCGATGCCATGCGAGCTGTTGAATTTGCCTGCCGATAACTCAGCGTCCGAAGGGCGTACTGGCGATCCGTTTTCGTCCAGCGCGTTCGGCCATCCGGGCCTGTCGCAGACTACTTCGCCCCCCCAGGTAGCCGATCAACCGATCTTCGGAGTCCAGCAGCGACATCCTCGCACGTAGTTCGGCCACGGCCAGTACTTCACCGTCAGTGGCAAATGGACACGGCGTAGACAGGATGCCGGAGTTGATGACTCGCTTGAACTCGCCCTCAAGGTCGAGGCCCACGATCCGTGCATTGGCGCGGTCGGCTACGTACAGTTCTGGCTCAGACTTTCTCGTGTCGATCATCAGACCGTGCGGAGTGTCGAACCTGCCCGCGGCTGATTCTTCTCCGTTGAAACTGGCGAGCTGAAACTGGCGAGCAAGTTCCCATTACGGTCATACCGATGCAGATAACTCTGGCCGTACCCGTCAGCGACCCACACGTCGCCATTTCCGCCCAGCAGATCGTCGAATACGGCGACGGCGGTCGGGGAGTACACACCGTCATCGTAAATGGCCAGATCGGGAGCGAAGATCGACTGCACGATCTGGCCGTCGTCGTCTAACTCCGCAGCCTGCCCCTTGCGTTCCCCCGGCGGGTAGTCGTATTTGAGTTCCGGAGAACGCTTTGCGCCGGGGTAGGACACCCACAGATTGAGTTGTCCGTCAACCCGACCGAACGTCATCGAATGAATTTCAAGCAGGTCAGTCGGTACCGATCGCGTCAGGCTACCGTCGGTATCAAACATGAGGATCGTCGCCTCGGCCTGATGGCATGCGATCACGTCCCCGGCGGCGGCGGCGATTACCCCGTGATGTGCCCACCCTGAACGTGCGGCCGGGGAGTCAGGAAACGACGCCCAGTCTTCTATCCATTCGTAAGAAAGGTCACCAGCTGAGACTTGCACGTTTGATTCCTCGGTTGATTCGCCGTGAAATTATTGTCGCTGTTGGCCAGCCCTTAACACGATTGGAATGATCAGCCAGCGAAAGGGGTCGCGCCTGTTCAGGTGATGATTCGCGCTGGTGTTTACGGAGAGCTAAATTGCCCGGGCTAGCCGGTCAACGGGAACGATTCGAGGATCTGGTACTCGCCGCCACGAGACGGGCCGACGCGGCCGATCAGCTCTATCGAGTCGAAGTGCATGTCCCCGGACAGGTCCAGAAGCGCGAGATTTGGCATGACCAATGGCTGCTCCTCCGGCTTCATGTCGAGCACCATCGTCGTGTGCGGCCAGTAACGCTGACTGGACGACCGCAAACGCTTCGTCAGAGGGATCATTGCCTGCTCGACATCGGCCTGCAGAGCAGAGTGATCGCCGTCACGGAACAATGTGTACGCGTAGCCCCAATCGCCGGAACGCAGGTCGTTGAAATCGACGCTGGTGTCGAATGGTATGTGACGTGATGCTACCTCGGCCAGTGCGGCTTTGACCGCATCGAGATCGTCTGGCCCGTAGAAATTGTCGATCGAACAGTGCGGCTTTGTGGCGAGATCGTTGGCGCCGATATCGGTGTGGAACCGTTTGACTTCGCTCGCCTGTGGTTCAGGAAGATGCACCATTACCCCGTAGATGCGGAAGCCGAACTTGTCATTTGGCAGTGCATTTGCGTCAACTTGATCAGCCATCGTTCCCCCCCCGGTTTCAGTTAGCGTCTTATCGGCGTTCACCGTCCGGGCCGGATGATACGCCAGACCCGCCTACGAAAAGAAGCGCCAGATTTCGCGCGCACGGTCTCGATTCTTTGGCGTGTTTCGGCGGATGATATAGGTCCGGGAGTTGTTGGAGACCGAAAACTGTCATAGGAGAAGATTTTCTGGCGAGAGTGATTACTGGACAACCCGTTATGTCCCAACCACTGCAATAGAATGGTGCGGCGGTGCCGGTTACTCGTCCGTGACGAATCTTCCCCGGCAAAATCCCGAAACGGAACGGGACGGCTATCGCATTCGATACGCTACGAAAACGAACTCAACTCCCGCGATCCTCGAATTTCTGGGGTCCGGGAATCAACTGGTGACAAATGTTCCGATTTCTAACATCCGGTGAGTCACACGGCCCCGGATTGACCATCATCGTCGAAGGGATCCCGGCGGGCGTTCCACTCACCGAGGAGTACATCGCCGAGCAACTCGCACGGCGCCAGCGCGGCTATGGTCGTGGTGGTCGTATGAAGATCGAGACCGACTTCGCCGTGATCCGAGGCGGTGTGCGCCATGGAGAAACGCTCGGGTCACCGGTCGGCATGACGATAGAGAACAAGGACTTTGCCAACTGGAAGGGTGCCATGGACGTCGGTCCTGTCGGGCCGGAGGTCGATCACAAAGAGAACACGCGCGTAGTACCCGGGCATGCCGACTTTCCTGGCGCCCTCAAGTACATGGCACACGACATGCGCAACGTGCTGGAGCGTGCCTCGGCACGTGAAACGGCGGCGCGTGTTGCCGCCGGCGCAGTGGCGCGTGCGTTTCTGGAGGAGCTTGGCATAGAGATCCACAGCCGCGTAGTCAGCGTGGGCTCGATAACCGCTCCCGACACGCCAACGTCCGAGATCGACTGGGACGTGGTCGAAGAGTGCGACGTGCGGACGGACGACCCCGAAACGGCGGAGGCATTCAGGGCGGCCATCGACGCCTCGAAGGCCGACAAAACCACGATAGGTGGAGTATTTCAAGTCGTGGCGGAGGGGGTGCCGGTTGGACTGGGAAGCCACATCCAGTGGGACCGGAAGCTGGACGGCATGCTGGGGCAGGCGATGATGAGCATCAACGCCGTGAAGGGCGTTGAGATCGGCCACGGGTTTGCAAACACAAGGCGTCCGGGGCGCGAAGTCCATGACGTTGTGGTCCCGGCGCCGGACGACCCCAGGCGATTCCGCCAGACCAGTAACGAGGCGGGTGGAATCGAAGGTGGAATGTCTAACGGCAACCCCATCGTCGTGCATGTCGCCATCAAGCCGATTGCCACGATGACCGACCCGCTGCCCTCTGTGGACATCAACACGGGCGAGGTTATCGAAGCACCGTACCACCGCAGCGATATTTGCCAGGTGCCACCGGCCTGTGTAATCGGGGAGGCCATGATGGCACAGGTGCTTGCGTTGACGGTTCTCCAAAAGTTCGGCGGAGATCACATCAGCGAGACGCGCCGCAACCTTGATGGCTACGTCGCAAGCCACCAGGAGTTTGGACAGCCGCCGACTGCCGCTGGCGGGGCGGACTGAGGTGTCTGCCCCCGAAACACTGTCCGAAATGTCTGAGGATGTCTCACGAGACAAGGTCTATCTGATCGGGTTCTCGGCGACGGGGAAGTCCCACAGCGGCCGACTGGCTGCACAGGAACTCGGAGCGACGTTCATAGATATGGATCGTTTGATCGTCAGGCGGGCGGGCAAGCAGATATCCGAGATATTTGAGGATGACGGAGAAGAGGAGTTCCGACGCATAGAACGGGAGGTGCTCAAGGAGCAGGCGGAGGCTTCCGGCCGGCGCGTGGTTTCCACGGGCGGTGGAGTTCCAGTTGATGCCCGGAATCGTGAAGTTATGTCCCGTTCAGGCTTAACGATCAGGCTTGTGGCGTCACCCGAGACCATTCACTCACGGATCAGTCGTTCGGCCTCGCGTCGTACGCAGCGATCAGGTCGAGGCCCCACCCTTCGACCAATGCTGGCAGGATCTGGTGACGAAGACATTACTGTCGAGCGTGTGCGCGAACTGCTTGCCGAACGCGAAGAGGCGTACGCGGCCGCGGCGGATGTCGCCATCGACACAGAAGGCCGGGAACCGCCTGATGTGGCTGCCGAGATAGTGGCCCGGGTGTTGGAATCGAATTCTCAGGACTAAGACCCGGGGCGTTCGAATCCGGGCAATAATTCAGACCTAACCAGAACACGCCAGAATTTATAGATACAAGGGAGATAAAGCGTGGCCGGTGCACCGGAATCAAATCTAGCAGCGGTAATTCACACCTCCCAGGGTGACTATCGTGCCCTCGTTGGCCGTGGTCTCATCGCACATCTCGGCGACGAAGCGCGTAACGCGGGGCTGCAAGGCAAAGCGTTTCTGATCGCCGATGAGGCGGTGTTTCGGGTCTGTGTGCGCCCGGTTCAGGAGTCGATGGAGGCCGCCGGATTCGAGACGCATGTCCTTGTCCTCCAGTCCGGTGAGACGACCAAGAACCTGGACAAGATTCGAGATATCTACGCCTGGCTGGCACGACTGAGGGCTGAACGCCAAGATGTTGTGCTGGCGGTCGGCGGCGGCGTGATGGGGGATGCCGCGGGGTTTGCTGCGGCGACTTACCGGCGGGGAGTGCCGTTTATACAGGTGCCAACCACGCTGGCGTCGATGGTGGACGCTTCGCTTGGCGGCAAGGTAGCGGTGAACCTGCCAGAGGGCAAGAACCTGGTCGGCGCGTTCCATCAGCCCAAACTTGTGTTGTCCGATATTGACACGTTGAAAACGCTACCTGACCGTGAGATGGCAGCAGGGTGGGCGGAAGCGATCAAGCACGGTCTGATCCTGGACCCGGATCTGCTATCCACCTTTGAAACGGAAGCCGACCGTCTGTCCAACATTGAGGACGATCTTGTCGTTGATGTGATCCGGCGTAGTGTGGCGATCAAGGCGGATGTGGTTTCGGCGGATGAGTTCGAGACCGGCGACACGCGTGTGCTGCTGAACTACGGTCACACGATTGGCCACGCCCTAGAGTCGGTAAGCGAATACGGACAGTTCCTGCATGGCGAGGCTGTGAGCATCGGCATGATGGGAGCAGCCCGAATCTGCCGTGATCTTGGGTTGATCACAGACGAGTTGATCGACCGGCAACGTGCCGTGCTTGAGCGTTACAATCTGCCGACCTCGGCGCCGGGCATGGACGTGGGCGCCGTGTTTGAGGCGACGAAATCTGACAAGAAATCGGCCGGCGGAGCGATCAGGTGGGTCGTGCTTGAGGGGTCCGGCAAATCTTCGACGCGGAACGATGTGCCGGACGACATAGTTCGCTCTGCGATCGCATCGCTGGTAGGGTAGGCGGCATAATCAGGGTTGCCCAAGGAGGTCCGCTATGTCTTTGAGACCAACGGACGACCGTGAATACATTCGTGATGCGGCGCGCACAGGTGGCGGCGGAGACCCGTCCAAAAAGACCGACACAACCAGGGTTGTGGCGATGTCGGGTGGTGAAGGGGCGGCGCTTCCGCCCGCCGGGACGATGTCCCGTGAGTTCACCGAGGTGTTCGGCTATTTGATCCGAAGGTTCTTCGGGTTCTTTTTATTTCCATACAAAATCGGACGGCGAATAGGCGGACGGTTTGCGAAAAATGAGGATCAGCCCAAAGATCGCAGCTTCATGTAAAGCGATTGTGGTGACGACGGCCGCGAGCGCGTAGGGTCCGCCGAAGTTCGTATCCCTTCTCCCAGCGGGAGAAGGGAACGGTTTAACCGGCTGGCGGAATGCCTCCCGGGGTGCTCGGTGGTTTCGCAGGCCCACGGATGATTCCCACGATCAACCCGAGGCCAAGTAACACTGCGCCGACGACCAGCATGAACAGAATGCCGACGGGCCCGCCAATCAAAAAGGCCACCAGCACAATAATAGCGAAGCCGATACCTTCATAAATCGGGCCTCGCGTCGCTGCGCGATTCGCGGTTTCTCGTCGCTCTCTCGGCGTCATATGGTCCTCCCGTCGAGGCTTGTCCGGTGGAAACCTTCGCTCGCCGATCATGTCAGGTTGGAGTGATCTTACCCTCTCCGGGCTTTACCTGGCTCGACTTGCGCCAATCAAGACGGCAAAAAAAACAGGGGCGCCCTCAAGGGCGCCCCTATCTGATTCACATATTGCGGCTGCGCTGCTTAGCGGCCGCCTGCCACTGCGGGGACGATGCTGATCTCGTCGCCACTTTTCGTTGGCGTGTTGAGGCCGTCCAGGTAGCGCACATCCTCGCCGTTCACGTAGACGTTTACGAAGTGGCGGATCTCGCCGTCTTCGTCGCAGATACGGGCCTTGATGCCGGCGTGCGCAGATTCCAGAGCGTCGACGACGGCCGCAAGCGTGTCCGCCTCAACCTCAACGCGGTCTGCGTTGCCGGTCAGCCTGCGGAGGGGAGTCGGAATTCGGACCATTACTGACATATCAAATTTCCCTTAAATGTTGCCGGGTCTGTTGTCGACTCCGTGTCCTGTATCTCAGCCTGGACCGGTCGTCGAGTGTTGTTGGTTTTTTTGTCTGGCCCGGATGATCGGACCCATGAACTCTTTGATGCGGATTAATACGGTGAGATATTAACCGTTGTGCGCCTATTCCGGGGCTTAACCCTCGATCACATCTCCCGAGAGCGGATCGACACGGACGCCCTTTCCGGCAGCCCAGGCGAGCGCCAGGTCTATCTCCGCCTCCGCCCCTTCAAGCTCCAGGACGACCCACCCTACATGTGCGTGGACCTCTGCCCGGCGGATGTTGGTGACGATTTCAAAGTCTTTGCCGAGCTGGTAGATCACGGGATCCGTGATTTGATCGCCCTCAAAAGTAAGTTTGACCCTTCGGATTGCCACGTGGCTAACTCTCCCCTGATCGGGCGGTCCGCCGGAGAGTTGCCGGCGGACATATTCCGATAGGAGATGCTAAGACGATGTGGACTTGCTGCCAACCGCCGAATCAACGTCTACCGCCTCTTCAAACGACGATACGGTCGCCTTGATGTTGACGGGATTCGCTAAGTGCTGGACCGCCTCAACGGTCTTAAGGCCGTTGCCGGTGATGAACGCCACCACTGATTCACCTTTCTGGAAACGGCCAGCCTCGGCCAGTTTCTTCAGGTTCGAGATAACCACACCGCCGGCCGTCTCCGTAAAGATTCCTTCGGTCTGAGCAAGCAACTGGATGCCTTCCACGATCTCCGGATCGGGCGTAGAACTGACGGTAGAACCCTCGTTTTCCTGCGCGATCTTGAGCGTGTAGTAGGCGTCGGCCGGGTTGCCGATGGCGAGCGACTTGGCGATCGTATTTGGGACGACCGGTTTTACGTGAAGCTGTTCATCGGCAAAAGCCTGCGCTACGGGCGAGCAGCCGTCGGCTTGAGCGCCGTGCATCTTTGTGCGCACGTCGTCGATCAGTCCGAGTTTGGCGAATTCGTTCATGCCCTTCCAGATCTTAGTGAACAGCGAGCCGGACGCTATCGGCACCACCGCGTGGTCCGGGGCCTTCCAGCCGAGCTGTTCAACGACCTCGTACCCGAGGGTTTTTGAGCCCTCTGAGTAATAGGGCCGCATGTTGATGTTGACGAAAGCCCAGCCTTGATTGGCATCCGCCAGTTCGCTGCAAAGCCGGTTCACATCGTCGTAGTTACCGTCAACTGCGACCACGGTCGGTCCGTATATGGCGGCCCCGATGACTTTGCCGCGTTCAAGGTCGCTCGGTATGAAGACGAACGTGCGCATGTTGGCTTTTGCGCCGTGCGCCGCAACCGCGCCGGCAAGATTGCCGGTGGAGGCGCAGGCAAGCGTGTCGAACCCGAATTCGAGGGCCTTTGTCGCCGCAATCGAGACGACGCGGTCCTTGAACGAATAGGTTGGATTGACGGCATCATTCTTGATCCACAGGTTGTCGATGCCAAGCTCGCGGCCAAGATTGTCGGCCTTGAGAAGCGGCGTCATGCCGGTGCCGATGTCGACGGCGTTCTCGCTACTTACGGGAAGGAGGTCTGCGTACCTCCACATCGTGAGCGGGCCGTCTTTGATCTTTTCGCGACTGATTGCGTCGCCGATTGCGTCGTAGTCGTAAGTGATTTCGAGAGGCCCAAAGCACCATTCACAGACGTGGATTGGTGCGATTGGGTACTCGTTGCCACATTCTCGGCAGTGTAGAGCAGAGGCGTATGCCACCCGGTAATCCTCCGGTGCGTTGTATATGCAACTGTCACCGGGCCCGGGCGATCCTTGCCGGGAGTGACAGCAGCAACTTTCCTCAAAGTCCGCTGATTCACCGGCTGCGACG